>CAZHSK010000058.1:247-8471 GCA_964535235.1 uncultured Treponema sp.
TCCGTATGGCCGCCCTGACTCTTTCCCGGGACTCCCTTACCGATGCGGCGGCGAGGCCGACGATATCCACCGCCGGAATGCCCCGGCGCAGATCCACCTCGATTCGCACAAGGCAGCCGTCGAAGCCCAGCGGTTCATATGCAAATACATCCATTAAGAACCTTCCTCTCTGATTACGCCTGGAAAGAAAGGTCCGGATTCAATGTCAGAGCAGGTCGAGGTCTATTTCTCCGCCCGAAGAAGGCATGGTAATGCCGAAAGCCTCCAGCACTGCTGGATGCAGTTCACCGAAAACTCCTACCTTTTTGCCGCCACAGTTAATTTCAGCCTGCCGCCCAGGTATAAAGCGCGGGTCAGATGCTTCCTTTACCGTGTACTCCTTGGCCAGGTAATACATGAGGGTAGCTACATGGGAAGCTGCTTCGTTGTAGTCAGCCTGGGCATGGCAGCTTAAGAAACCTGCGTACTGCCTTGTTGCGATACCGTAGTTTTCCTCATCCTGAAAAATGGCAACCTTTCCTATCTCGAAGATTCTGTGGGGATAGGGAGCCTTGGAAGAGACCGACTCCGTACCTAGAAGCCCCGGAAGTGGAGAATTACGCAGGTACTCGAAACTCTCGCTCATGGGATTGCTGATTTTAATGACGGAGTTGGGATCTATGCCCATTCTGTCGATGTACTCTTTTCGTCCGCCCAAGTAATTATAGATCATCTCCTGATAGCCCGAGCCCACGAAGACGAGCTTGGCTTTTCTGGAGAGCTCTTCCATGGATGAAAGCCTTCCAATGGTAAAATCCTGGGGTTTCTGCGGGGGAAATCGTTCCATGCCCATGCCCATCAGAATGTCCTCGATAAGATCCACTGGATGGAGGAAGTCGTTGCGGTATTCGGCGGGTTTAATGACAATCTGATCGGCTTCTATCCTGGCCTTGGAGCCCATGCGCTCGGCCGCAGCTCTGGCTTCTTCTATATCCATGTCCAGGCCCAGGAGCTTCCTGGCTTCCTGTACGCCGGCTTTAACTTCGGGCTGGAAATAGAGGGGGAAAGCCACCTTTCGCCCGAAGGGCGTGTCGTAAGGATACTCCACTTCGACGTTTTCGATGCTAAAGCCCATGTCCGAAAGATCGCAGGCTAGAATGGAGGCTGTGAGGGCCACGGAAGGATACTCGCTGCCCGTGACTTCTATGAAGAGATCCCTGTCGCCCACCAGAACGGCGCCCAGGTCGGCCGAGTTGATGATGGGGGGATAGGAGAGCACCCTCTGCCTGTTGTCCAGAAGAAGAGGATGCACGGGCTCGTCCTGGAGTATAAAGCCATATTCCTTGCCCTTGGGATGCTCGGCGAGTATCTGGCGCAGAGTCAGCCTTCTTGTCTCCTGCAGGGGCACGAAGGCTTCTGCATCGGGATCGGCTCCGCGGTAGTGGACCGGCCATTCGATGATGGAAGGCCTGTAAAGCCCAATGGAAACAGAGCGGCGCTTGCGGCCGTAGTTCCAGGTGAGCTTCTCCTGGGTCTGGATAAAATCCTTAAGCATGGCATCGCTTATCGCAGGCCCTCTCGCGACAAAGCCCGCCAGATAGGGTCTCACCTTCTGTACGCTCTTTTCGACCACCACTTTATATTCGGTTTTTTGGGGCTTCCCCAGGCTGACAAAGAAGGGATAGGAAGGGACTTTGCCCGATTCCCTCACCTTGAGCTGCCTAGCCAGGCCTGCGGTGGACCAGAGATCGGGCCTATTAGTGTCGTTCAGTTCTATCTTTATAGTCCTGGTTTCAGGATCGGCGGAGGCATCGTCCCAGCCATCCAGCTCGGCCTTGGCGTTGGGCAGTATCGCTTCCAATGCCGGGGCATCCAGCCTCCGGCCCAGGAGATCGAAGAACAGCTTTTCGTTAACTTCTATTTTAGGCATTCTGGTGCTCCATCACTTTGACTGCAGCATGGTTCTGCGAAGACGTACGCTTTCCAGGTCGGGGCTGAAGAGTTCCCTTAGGTCGTTAAGACCTAAGGCCATGAGCGCCATTCGGTCTATCCCGAGACCCCACGCCAGAACCGGGACATCGATACCAAGGGACTTGGTAACCTCTGGACGGAAAATGCCAGAACCTCCCAATTCAAACCAGCCTAAAACCGGGTGCTTGATATGCACCTCCACCGAGGGCTCGGTGAAGGGAAAATAGCCTGGCACGTATTTGACTTCCTTGGCGCCCGCCACTTCCACGGCGAACATCTCCAGGAATCCCAGAAGCGTTCTCAGGTTGACATTTTCACCCAGCACTATGCCTTCGGTCTGATAGAAGTCCGAAAGGTGGGTGGCATCCACTTTATCGTAGCGGAAACAGCGGACAATGCCGAAATACTTGCCCGGAACCTTGGCCGTGGACAGCTGCCTGGCTGAGAGCACCGTGCCCTGGCTACGCAGGATGAGCCGCCGGGTAAAATTCCTGTCGAAATGATAATTCCATCCCCTGCTGCCCGTGTCGCCGCCATTCTCATGGGCAGCGGCCACCTTGGACAGATGGGGTTCCTCGATATACTTCGCCATGGCCGGTTTTTCGATGCTGTACACATCGTGAATGTCCCTGGCCGAATGGAACTGGGGCATGAAAAGAGCGTCTGAGTTCCAGAATTCTGTTTCTACCATGTTGCCGTCGAACTCTTCAAAGCCGAGGGACACGAGCTTGTCTTTTACGCTTTCAAGAAACTCGACGTAGGGATTCTTCCTGCCCGGTATGGTTCGGGCAGGGCTGACGCCGATATTGTAGGGCCTGAAGCTGGCCTTTTTCCATGCGCCCGATTCGAGCAGTGAAGGCGTAAGGGCGCCTAATTCTTCGCCGCTCACGCCTAGGGATTTAAGAAGGCTTCGCAGTTCGGTTGTCGCATCCGTAAGTCTGTAGATAACCCGCTCTCGTTCAGCCACACGGAAGGGTGAATCCCCAGCGCCCCGCTTCTTGGCCACGGATTGGACAATTCCTAGAGACTCGGTATCCAGGGAATCTTCTTCGAGTATGCCATTGGATTCGGCGGCTCGGGCGATGAGGGAAGCCAGCTTTTCCATCCGGGCTGGAAAAACCGCTCCGGCGCGCAAGGAAGCCCGCTTTTCCTCGTCCATGCCCAGGGCTCCTTCCTTGGAGAGAAGTCCGAAGGCCGAGCCTATGTTTTTTTGCTCGAGTCCTAGCGCCTCCCCCAGATCGGGCAGCTTCTGGGGGCCTTTGGAAGCGATGTAATCAAAAATTCGTTTCTCAGGCGTACCCTTCTCGGCAAATTCCCTGCCCAAGGGGGTCAGCTCGAAAAAGAGGCTTTGGGTTCTCGACTTTTCCTCGATCAATCCTTTTCCCAGCAACCAGGAGAAAGCCTGGTTTTCCTGGCCTTCCCTGTATCCCAGGTCTTTACGAACAGATTGAGCGTCTATCTCGTGTCCGGTCTCGTAGGCAAGAAGAATGCGGACCTCGAGAGGATGTAGAGTTTTGGCGATGCTTAGGGCATCCATGTGACAGGCTCCATATGATCAGATATTGGCAGGAGTATTGCCCGAAACAGTGCTAGACGTCAATCGACGTAGGCTTGAGCAATACCGCCTTGCTCGTTCTCCCATCCATCATTACATCCAAGGGTTTCTCCAGGCTAGTCCAGCGGCAATGGGTCGTGCGGCGGGCACAGGGTAGGGATCGCAACCAGTCCCAGTCCACAAAGCCCTCATCGGTCTTGGCTACCTTCAGATACCCTATATTCATGCTGGTTACATTATGGAAAAAGTGGGAGCCAAGGGACGACTCCACCACGAAATCATCCAGGTCTACTTCGACAATTACCCTGGACTTGGATATCTGGGCGAAGGACACAGGAATGCCCAGCCAGCGATCTCTTGTGCCCCAGCGGCCGGGACCAATAAGCACATAGCGCCTTCCCTCTTGCTTGAGCAGATTGTTGAGTTCTTCAATTTCTGCGGCCATTTCCACAGTCTTGGAACGATCAAAGCTCTGTGGATCTACCCATATGATGTCCCGTACATCGCTGAATCGGCCGTTTCCCATGGACTTGTCTGAATAGATCAGGCATGCCTCGGGCTTTACGTTCCCAACATCCACATCCACCCTGTCCTGGAGATTGATTAGGGGCTTTAACTGGAGGACATAGAGGGCGGGGATTCCCGACGCTTCGTCCAGATTGAGGGCGTACTCTATTTCCACCGGGGTGCCCATGGACCTGGAGCCTACGTCCAGAATCATGGAAATGGCTTCTGCAAAGGGCAGAGCGTCGTATTTCAAGATGTTGGCCAGGTCTACAACCTTGGTACCCCTACCGGCATCGCCGGGAACAAATCTTAGATCCTGAGAATCCCAGGTGGAGACGATAAGAGGAAATTTCTTGTCCTTGGCCGCCTCTTGAATTGGCAGCTCGGCCAGGCTGGCCATTTCTCCCGCCAAAAGATCAGGGGTAGAACGCCGCAGGTCCAAAGCATGGAAGCTGCGCTGGGTGTTGTCTAGGGACTGATCGGGGGGAATGGTGTCCAGCTTGGGGTAATGCGGACTGAAGCGATGGGCCGCCCCGCCACCCACCACCCAGGTTCCTAGTCCTAGAGCCGACACGCAGAGCCCGTCTTCGGGCTTGGTGTAGGAGATGGGATAATAATTATAAGACTGGGCTACACCCGAGATGTGGGGATAGTAATAATCGCCGTGCACCGAGCCCACTAGTTCCTGGACTACTACAGCCATCCGCTCTTCTTCCAAATTGTAGCCGGTTATGTCGAAGTAGGCTCTGGCTTCCGATGAAAAAAGGCTGGCGAAAATGAGCCGTATAGCATCGCATAGCTGGTTCAGCCGTACCTCGGGGTCTGGGTGATTGTTGGGAATTATGTAGGTGTCGTAGATGCCCGCAAAGGGCACCATGAGCATATCCTCGAAGAGTCCGCTGGATCGCACTGCCAAAGGCTTGTCGGTGGAGGACAGAAAGCGCTTGAGCTTGGAAACCAAGGTACGGGAAAGGGGTATGGAGATGAAGCTGTTGCGCAATTCATCATTCCGGGGTCCGTAAAAAGAGGATGCCCAGAGATCGTGGGATTCCAGGAATATTTCGAACTCGTCAATTCCAATAAATGCTGTTCGTGGAATTTTTATATCGATACCCTTGATATAGGTGGAAAATTCCAGATTTTCCAGAAGGGAGTGGATGAATATGATACCCCTTCCCTTCCCGCCCACCGAGCCGTCCACAAGGCGGCTTACATAGTTTTCCTCCCTCATCATCGTTTCGTCGAAATTGGGGAGGATGCCTCTGGATTTTTCCTTGCGCACGTTGTCCAGAATTTTCACAATAAAATCGCGCATTTCCTGAAGGCTGGGGAAATCGCTGATTCTGTAAGGGCGCAGGACCTTGGCCATGAGAATCTCGCCGCGAGCCATGAGCCAGGCCGAAAAATGATTGCGCTCCGCATGAAAGGCCAGGCTTTCCGGCGGCAACACGTGGAGGATGTCGATGAACTCCTTCATGTTCCGTGCCCGGTTCAACTCGGTGCCGTCGGGCATGCAGAATCGGAACGAGCCGAAACCTAAGTTGGCCTGGAGGAAGGATACGAGTTCCATCTCCAGGGATTCAGAGTTCTTGTCCGCGAAGGAAGCACCCATGAGATAGGCCTTTTGGCGAATGCCTGGTTCGCTGGACTGCACCAGAATAGAAAGGTCGGGTATTCGGGATTTGGCCATGGAAAGAAAATCGAAGCCCGCTTCTTCGTCGCAGAGCCCTTTTCTGGGAAAGCGCAGGTCCGTGATCACCGCCAGGAGATTGCCCTGGTAGGTGTCGAATATTTCCTGGGCTTCTTCGTAGCTGGAAGCCAGGAGAATTTTGGGACGGGCTCGAATGGAGAGGAGCTTATAGGTTTCTGTGACCTTCTCTTCTTCTATAAGTGTCTGTGTCTGCTTGAGCACTACCTTGTACAGCACGGGAAGAAAGCGGCTGTAAAATCGCACCGAGTCTTCGATCAGGAGGATTACCCGCACACGGCCGGCTACGGTGTCGGCTTGGACATTTCTGAGATCCTCGACATACTTGATCATACCCACAAAGAGCTTGGAGTATCCGTTCCACACGAAGACCCTATCTATGGCCGCCAGGTCGGGCGAATCCATGTCCAGTTTTTCTAGGCTGGAATTGTTGGTCACCATGAGAAGGACGGGGATGTCGGGCCAAATCTGCTTCATTGTGCGCGCGAGGCGGAGAGGCATTTCAAAATCAATGCCCGCCATGAGTATCACTAAGTCAAAGCCTCCCGTGCGAAAGAGGTCCATGGAGGTTTCTTCGGTGTAGGCACAGGTTACCCGGGGTATGGTATTGAGGTTGAGCTTAAAATATTCTCCATAAATCTGTTCGGTAAGAATGCCATCGGACTCCACGACGAAGGAATCGTAAAGGCTGCCCACCAAAAGCACTTCTCTGACCCTGAACCGCATGAGGTCGTGGTAAATATTGCGTTCTCTGCGCTGCCTGTCGTAGGCGTTGACTAGTTCGTTGAAATACATGGAAGCATGATAAACCAGGCATTTAGCGAACGGAAGCCTCAAGCGGCTTTAAAAGAATGGCTCTTGATGCGGCTCTTAACACACCTTGCGGCGGCTAAAAATGCCGCGCGGGCTTTCCTTGACCTGGCAAGCTGGAAGATATATCATCCTCCCAATTATCCATAGCGGCGTTGATAAGTCCCTGGCTTAAACTGGACTGTCATTGGAGAGAGCAACCCATGAAAAATTTAAAGCTCGCGGCGGCCCATCCCGATTTCAGCCGCAGCGTTGTCGATGTGAACGGTGTTAAAATGGGCGGAGAATTCGTTGTCATAGCCGGCCCCTGCTCAGTGGAGTCGGAGGAGCAGACGATAAAAACCGCTATCGCCGTAAAAAAGGCGGGGGCAAAGATGCTCCGCGGCGGCGCCTTCAAACCCCGAACCTCCCCCTATGCCTTTCAGGGACTGGGTCTCAAGGGGCTCAAGATCCTGGATAAAGCCAGAAAAGAAACCGGGCTGCCTATAGTAACCGAAGTGGTGGACACCAGGGATGTCTCCTGGGTGGGTGAATACGCCGATGTGTTGCAAATAGGCGCCAGGAATATGCAGAATTTCTCCCTCCTTAGGGAAGTGGGCAAGTCGGGCAAGCCCATCCTGCTCAAGCGGGGCATGTACTCCACCATTGAGGAATGGCTCAACTGCGCCGAATATATCCTGGCCGAAGGCAATCCCAATGTGGTGCTCTGCGAGCGAGGCATACGGACATTCGAAACCTATACCAGGAATACCCTCGATTTATCCATGATACCGGCTGTGCACAGGGAAAGCCATTTGCCCATTTTCATTGATCCCAGCCACGGCACGGGACTCTTGTACATGGTGGAACCCATGAGCCTGGCTGCCATGGTGGCAGGCGCCGACGGCCTGGAAATAGAGGTGCATATAGATCCCTCCTGCGCCCTCAGTGACAAGGATCAACAGCTCTCGGTTAGCCAATTCGAAGTACTCATGAAAAAGCTGGAAGAGACCAGGGACTTCATGAACTCACTGGAAGAAAAAATCGGACATGCCGTAGCTTCGGAAAAGGGTAAAGACTCCTTACAGAAAACCGAGCCTGCCCATTTCGGGGATGCGGTAGATTGAGCACTCACATGGAAGGCAATAATACCCAGGGTTATCCTCAATTCTGCAGCCTGGAAGAGATCCTGCCCTCCCTGAATCCTAATAAAACCCTGGTGGTGAGCGACCCGCACATCCACAAGCTTTACGGAGCCAGGTTAGCTCCCCTCCCCTATGCCCTAGTCTCCGAGGGTGAGAAAGCTAAGTCGCTGGAGGCACTCACCGCACTCCTTGAAAGTTTTGTCCGCAACAAATTGGACAGGAGTTGGACTATTCTCGCCCTGGGCGGCGGTTCGGTGAGCGATGTGGCAGGCTTTGCTGCCCACATTTGGATGCGGGGTATCGGCTTTTACGCCGCTCCCACCACCCTCTTGGCCATGTGTGATGCCTCTCTGGGGGGCAAAAACGGACTGGATTTCCAAGGTTATAAGAATGTAATCGGCTCTTTCCACTTTCCTGGTCGCATATTCTGCGATGTGCAGTGCTTGAGAAGCCTCGACCCAGTCCAGTTCGCTTCGGGCATGGCAGAAGCGGTAAAACACGCGATTCTGGATGGAGAGGAGCATTTCTCTTTCCTGGAAAGGTCGCACGAAGCCTACGGCCGCCCGGATG
>CAZHSK010000058.1:8481-8818 GCA_964535235.1 uncultured Treponema sp.
ATGGTCTGGATTACGGCACTTGCCCCATCGAAGTACTGCAACGCATAGTCTCCCTATCCCAGAAGGTTAAACTGGACATAGTCGCCCAAGACCCCAAGGAGTCCAGCAAAAGAAGGCTCCTAAACCTGGGCCACAGCTTTGGCCATGCCATCGAGTCTGCCACAGGCCTTCCCCATGGTCATGCGGTAGCTATCGGCATTGGGCTCGCCAGCTCCTTTTCCGCAGCTAAAGGCTGGCTCGCCCAGAAGGATCGTCAACGCATACTGGGACATCTTGCCCGCTGCGGCCAGCCCTCCACTCTCGATTCCAAAGATGAAAGCGGAAGTATAAGGCAAAA
>CAZHSK010000059.1:0-8664 GCA_964535235.1 uncultured Treponema sp.
AATTGTTATGAGGTGCTTGCCGTCCAGTTCCGCCAGGGCCAGGAGGCAGGAGGGCATGGCCCTGTAGCGGGGGATAGCTTTCGCTGTGCCGGGGCTATGAAGCGGAAAACCTGAGGTTCGTGAGTTTTTTTTCTCATCAGCCTTGCCTGGCGCGGCTTCCCTGCAGAATTCGCCCACCAGCACCGCGCAGGCTCCGCAATCGCCCTCCCTGCAGCCTTCCTTGGTACCTTTGAGTCCCATTTCCTGTCTGATAAAATCTAAGGCTGGTTGGCCAGGGGATGTGCTGGGGCTTACCCAGGTGTCATTTACAAGTATTCTCATTCTTCCACTCTCGACTTAGTTTTTGGATCATACGTAATCCGCGTAGAGGTCCACCGGGCTGAAGCGATCCACATCTATGAGGCCGGCATCGGTAATTCTTAAACTGGGAATTACCGGCAAAGCCATAAAAGAAAGGGTCATGAGGGGTGAGGCGTTGCCGATCCCTTCCTTCACAAAGAGTTCCTCGAAGCTCCTCAGCCTGTCGATCACGAAGTCAGCATTCCTGTCGCTCATGAGTCCTGCTACTGGCAGGGGCAGATCCATGAGAATCTGCTCGCCCACTGCATACACAAGCCCTCCCTTGAGCTTGTTCAGATGTCGGGCTGCCTTGAATATGGATACGTCATCCACCCCGGCGATAATCATATTGTGCGAATCGTGGCTGATCGTGCCGCCCAAGGCGCCCCTCTTAAGGCCCAGGCCGCGGATGAAGCCCTTACCAATTCTGCCTGAGCCCGAATGGCGCTCTATGACGAATATTTTCAGCAAGTCCCTTTCCACGTCCGATACGCAGAGCCCGTTTTTTAACGTGGGTCTTTCGATTCCCTGTCCTGTGATTATGGAGCCTGGCTTGGTCTCTATGACTCTTATGGCCTTGGATTTATCCGGTATGGAGAAATCCCCGGCTGACAGAAGTTTGAGATTGACCGAATCCCTGATTGGCATAGGCCTAACGCTGAAATCTTCCAGAAGCCTGCCCTGCTCGGCTATAAGATTGCCAGCCTTGAATACCTGTTCAGCCCGGAAGTCCTGGAACGAGGAAAAAACGACGAAATCGGCCTTGCAGCCCGGAGCGATAGCCCCGAATTCCCTCATCCCAAACCACTGGGTGGCGTTGAGACTGGCGATTCTGAAGGCATCCACAGGCTCAATGCCCCCTGAAAGCAGAAGTCTCAGGGCATGGTCCATATGGCCTTCATCTCTGAGATCGTTGGAGTGCCTGTCGTCGGAGCAGAGCATGAAACGGGTGGCGTTATTGGGCTTTATCGCGGGCAGGAGGCTGCGAAGATCTTTGGCGGTGGAGCCCTCCCTGAGCATGATGTACATGCCCTTGGAGAGTTTCTCCATAGCCTCTTCGGGGCTGGTGCATTCATGATCCGAACCGATGCCGGCCATGATATAGGCCGAGAGCGCCGGGCCCGAAAGCCCGGGGGCGTGCCCATCTATGGGTTTGCGTGCGCTTGCAAAGAATGCGATCTTGTCCATGAGGCCCTGTTCCCTGGCCAGAACCCCCGGATAGTTCATCACTTCTCCGAGACCGAGCACACGCTGATCGTGCAAGAAGGGATACATATCCGAGGCGTAGAGGGCTGCTCCGGAGGTGTCGAACTCGGTGGCGGGTACGCAGGAGGGGACCATGAAAAAGATATCCAAAGGCAGGCCTTCGGAAGCGGTCAGCATGAAACGCATGCCGTCATAGCCCAGCACATTCACGATCTCGTGAGGATCGGCCACCACGGTGGTGGTGCCTCGGGGCAGGACTACCTTGGCATACTCAGGCGGCGTTAGGAGTGATGACTCTATGTGAACATGGGCGTCTATAAGCCCCGGTGCCAGATATTTTCCTTTGAGGTCTATGGTTTGACGTGCTTCCAGCGGATCGTTGATGCCGACGACATGGCCGTTTCTGATGGAAACGCAGGCATCCTCGATAATGCGTCCGCCCAGGACATCGACAAGAGCGCACCCGGTGAGCCTCAGGTCGCAGAGAGACCTGCCGGCGGCCGAGTCGATTCGTTCCTTGTCCATTGCGCCTCCCCAGGTGGTCTGCAGGCCTTCAATGATAGCCGGAAACGCCGGGAGACGCAACGTTTTTCTCTTCTTCGGGCTGGCTACTTGTCCTCCCTCATGTAAGCCTGGCTAAGGGCTGCTGGAGCTCCTATTTTTTTGGAGAGGGCTTCCCACCAGGTCATGAGCACCAGCACCGCGATTGTGCCCAGATATTGAGGAAGGCCGCTGGTATTGTGGTGCCTGAAGCCTGGAGCCTGAACTGCACGGCGTTGATGCCTCCGAAGAGCAATGCTCCCCAGAGGGAGCGAGCGGGATT
This sequence comes from uncultured Treponema sp., assembly GCA_964535235.1. Taxonomy (GTDB): domain Bacteria; phylum Spirochaetota; class Spirochaetia; order Treponematales; family Rectinemataceae; genus UBA2256. The sequence continues at coordinate 2,369 of CAZHSK010000059.1, forward strand.
CCACATGGAGAAAATAACCAGGGCAACGACAATCCAGCCGCGGCCCCCGGTGATGTTTTCCGCCCAGCCTGGAGTGTAGGAGAGGGAGAGGTGGGCTCCCCCCATGGCGATGAAGATGCCACCGAGAATTGTGTAGAAGTACTTGGCCTTTATCACATCGATGCCCATGGCGTCGGCGGTCTGCGGATCCTCGCCTATGGATCTTAGCCACAATCCCGGCCTGGTTTTATACAGGTAGAACCAAGCCAGGGGTATGAGGATATACACCCCATAGGTGAGGAGATCCTGGTTGAATATAGCCCAGACTATGGGGATTTCCGCAATGCCTTCGATGGATGCGGGCATGAAGCGGGCACCCTTCAGGCCTACGAGCCTGAAGTTGTTGGAAGCAGGTCCAAGACGCTGGCCCAGGAAACTGGCGAAACCGCTGCCAAAGAGAGTGATGGAGAGGCCGGAGACTACCTGGTTGGCCCTCATAGTCACCGTGAGGAAGGCATGGAGGGCAGCCATGGCGGCTCCCACGGAGGCTGCCACCAGAAGGGCTACAAAAAGATTCTGGGTGTAGAAGGATGCCGCAAAACCCGTGACGGCGCTCATGAGCATGATACCCTCGATGCCCAGGTTGAGGATGCCTGCCCTCTCGGTGAGGATCTCGCCTATGGTGGCAAACACCAGACTGGTGCCCGCCCGTATCGTAATGGCTAGAATTGAGCTGATCATATCCATCAGGCTTCTCCTTCGGCGCAGGATTCCTGGCCTCGCCCGGGCTTTCTGCCCACCAGGCGTACCCTGTACTCGGTAAATAGCGAGCCGGCGAGCATGGGGAATAGAATCAGTCCCTGCATCACCGTACCCATGGCCGAAGGAAGACCCATTATCATCTGTACCTGATCGCCTCCTACCAGGATACCGCCCATGAGGAGGGCTACGAAGGGAATAGCCAGGGGATTGAGCTGGGACATCCATGCGATGATTATGGCGGTGAATCCATATCCCAGGTTGAGGCCTTGCTGGAGGCGATGGGATATACCCGTCACTTCGCCGGCTCCCGCCAAGCCCGAAATAGCCCCCGAAAGAAGCACGGCGAGAAGGATATTCCTCTGCACCGCGATGCCCTGATACCGAGCAGCCCTAGGGCTGGCTCCAATGATGCTCAGTTCAAATCCCCAGCGAGTGCGCTTCAGCAGTACCCAGAGGATGATGGCGATTATGGGCACGAAAAAGATGCCCGCGTGGGCACGGCCGAAAATCCTGGGCAGCCAGGCCGCATCAGGGAAGGGAGCCGAGCCAGGAAATCCGTATCCCTTGGGATCCCTCCAGGGACCGTAGTAGAGATATTCGGCAGAGAGGATAGCCACGTAGTTCAGCATGAGCGTGACCAGGGTCTCATCCACAGCAAGCCTAGTTTTGAGAATTCCCGGAATGCTGGCCCAGACGGCACCCGCCACGCAGCCTGCCAGAATCGTAACCGGAAGTATAAGGAAGGAGGGCAGGGAAGGGCTTACAAAAAGAGCTACCCAGGAAGCAGCTATGCCTCCCGCCACAAGCTGGCCCTCCGCGCCGATATTCCAGAACCGGAGCTTGAAGGCCAGGGCTACGCCCAAACCCGTGAGGGCCAGGGGAATCGCCTTTACCAGGGTTTCCGAAAAGCCGTTGGACGAGCCAAAGGCTCCGGCGACCATGGAGCTGTAGGTTTCAAAAGGATTGGCGCCTGAGAGCAGAAGCACCAGGCCGGTGAGAATGAGGGAGATGAAAAAGGAAATGGCCGGAACGGCAAAGAGGACTGATTTCGCCGTGGACTTGCGTTTTTCAAAGATCAGCTTCATGGCTCTACCCCCGCCATGAGGAGGCCGAGCGCCTCGTGGCTGGCTTCGGTGGCCTTCATGGTGGCCATGATCCTTCCTTCAAAGAGGACGGCGATGGTATCGGCCACCTGGATGAGCTCATCGATATCCTCGGATACGAAAAGAACTCCCAGGCCATCATCCCTCTGGGCTGCCAGTTGACGCCTCACCGATTCCGTAGCCCCTATGTCCAGGCCCCGGGATGGGTAGACGGCCACCAGAAGGCTGGAACAGGCCCTAATTTCCCTGGCTAAAATTGTCTTCTGAATGTTGCCTCCCGAGAGAAACTTAAGATGGGTGTCCGGCCCGGGGGTCATGATTTTGAAGGCTTCGATCAGCTTTCTAGCCATGGACGTGATGCGCTGGGGCAGGAGGAAAATTCCCGTTGAAAGGGGAGGCTGGCGGTATTCCTTCATGGCCAGATTGGAAGCCACGCTCATGTCGCCCACGGAGCCTACCGAAGACCTGTCCTGAGGTATGTGGGCTACCCCGGCCTTTATCATGGCTATGGGCGTAGCGTCGCTCATATCCTTGTCCGCGAGCCATACCGTGCCGGAATCCACCTTGCGCAGACCGGTGATCACCTCAGCCAATTCCTTCTGCCCATTGCCTGCCACCCCGGCGATGCCGAGAATTTCACCCGAGCGTATTTCCAGGTCCACCGCCTTCAGGGCGGTGAGCCCTCTATCGTCCTTGGCGGACACTTTCTCCAGTTTGAGTAAGGTTTTTCCAGGGGCGAAGGGTTTTTTGTCGATGGAAAAGAGCATTTCCCTACCCACCATAAGCTTGGCCAGCTCGCTCGGGCTCGTTGTTTCCGTATTCAAGCCTGCTACGGCCTTCCCTCGCCTCAAGACCATTACCCTGTCCGAAAAACTCATCACCTCTTCCATCTTATGGGTAATGAAAATGGCCGATTTGCCCTCGGCCTTCATCCTATGCACAACCTTAGCCAGTTCGGCCGATTCTTGGGGAGTCAGCACCGCGGTGGGTTCGTCCAGAATAAGGATCTCGGCCTTGCGGTACAAAAGCTTAAGGATTTCCACCCTCTGCTGCTCTCCCACAGAAAGCTGCCAGATGGACGCATCGGGATCTACCTTGAGATTGTAGCGCTCCGAAAGCCCCAGAACCTCTTTTTTTCCCCTGCGCAAGTCCAGCACAAAGGGCTGGGCTTTCATTCCCAGGATTATGTTTTCCAGCACAGTCATGGAATCTACCAGCTTGAAATTCTGGTGCACCATGCCAATGCCCAAGTTTTGGGAATCCCGGGGACTCTCTATGGATGCTCGTCTGCCCTTGATCCAGATTTCTCCCGAATCGGGTCGGTAAAGCCCGCAGAGAATGTTCATCAGGGTGCTCTTGCCCGCCCCGTTTTCCCCCAGGAGCGCGAGCACCTCGCCTGCGAAGAGTTCAAGATCGATACAGTCGTTGGCCTGCACGCCGGGGAAGGATTTGGATACCGCCCTCATGCTGACCAGAGGAAGAGAATGGCTGTGTTCGGTCACGTTGATTTTTTGTCTCCGGGATACTGGATTGGATTACTGTCCCAAAGGACCCGAGCCGCTTTCAAAAGTCTGTCAACTTTTACTAAAGCCTCACCTGATAGAAAATTAAAATGCCCCAGCCCGGGCGAGTCCCTGAAACATCAGAGGGGACAGAACCCGGAGCTGGAGGCAATCGCGGGCTAGATGCTCACTGAACCTTGCCGACCACACCTTCGACAAACCAGTCCATGCCGAGCTGGGCGCCGTCAGGCACGACCTGGCCTGCGGCATAGACGACCTTGCCGCTCTGATCCTTGATGGGACCAGAGAAGATGGACCAGCCGCCCAGGATCTTTTTCTTGGTTGACTCAACCTCGGCCACTACGGAAGCGGGAACCTTGGGGCTGATGGAAGAGAGCTTGGCGACTCCGTCCTTGAGGCCGCCCCAGTATTCGTGGGTCTTCCAGGTACCGTCCAGGGCCTTCTGAATGGTGTCGATGTAGTAGGTGCTCCACTCCCAGACTGCGGATGCCAGGACGGAGTCGCCCACGAACTTGCCCATGTCGGAGTCGTAGCCGATGGAGTACTTACCCCTTTCCTGTGCTGCTTTCTGGGGCTCGGTGGTGTCCTGGTGCTGGGCTATGATATCGGCGCCGGCGTCCAGCAGGGCTACCGCCGCCTCGCGTTCCTTGACCGGATCATACCAGGTATTGGTCCAGACAACCCGCACCTGGGCCTTGGGATTGACTGACCTGACGCCCAGGGTAAAACCGTTGATTCCTCGGACAACCTCGGGAATGGGGAAGGCGGCGGCGTAGCCGATGATGTTGGACTTGGTCATGCGACCGGCGATGATGCCGGTGAGGTAACGGGCTTCCTCAATGCGGCCGAAATAAGTGGCCATGTTGGGGGCTGTCTTGTAGCCCGAGCAGTGTTCGAAGATCACCTTGGGGAAATCCTTGGCTACCGCGAGGGTGGGATCCATATAGCCGAAGCTGGTGGTGAAGATCATGTCGAAGCCCGCCGCCGCATACTGACGGATTACGCGCTCGGCGTCGGGGCCTTCAGGCACGTTTTCTATGTACTTGGTATCGATCTTGCTGCCGAAGTGCTGCACCGCGGCCAGGCGACCGCGATCCTGCTCATAGGTCCAGCCCATATCGCCCGGGGGGCCGATATAGACAAAGGCGATTTTTAGGGGCTTCTTGGCCTGGGCCGCCAGGGGAGCGGCCAGGGAGAAGGCAATGGCGAGTACCAATACTCCTAGAATGAGCTTTTTCATCGACATCTCCTTGTGCGTCTATGGTTGGTCTGGGGTACCTACACCCCGGGCGAGGGATTCTGCCTGGGGCAATACTACCTTTACGCCAAAGGCGATGTCAATTTAGTTTTACTGGGTGATCCAGGATTGTTCGGCCCCTTTTACGGATTTTGCCGCCGAAAGCCATTTGGATGCCTCGGTCCGGGAGGGGTAGGGGCCTACCCTGACAGTATACCTACTCTTTCCATCCACCTCCTTGACCTGGATGGAGACGGGCAGCTTTTTCTCCTCAATAAGCGCCTTCAAGGCATCGGCGTTGTTTTTTACGGAGAAACTGCCAGCCTGGATCCAATAATCGCCGGAAGAACTCTTCGCGGCCGCAGGAGCTGGAGGCGTGGAGGCCTTCGGGGCGTTTGTTGCAGGAGTTGTGGAGGCCTTCGGGGCTGCGGGAGCCGGTTTGGCTACCGCAGTAGTGCTCACGGGCGTGACAGTGGTTGGCGTAGACGGCTTGACGGTGGTGGTTGTCGCAGGCGGAAGCGTCGTACTGGGAGTCTTGGCCACAGGGCTAACCACGATGGTCGTGGGGCTGGAGGGAGCCACGCTCGGGGCAGCTGTTGTATTTGTACTGCCTGGATCATTGCCGTAGACAATGATTATATCGCCTGAACTCGTGGTATGGGTGCTGAGACTGTCCTGGGGAGAATCGGCCAGATAATCGGAAGGTGTTTCCTGCCGCGCCTCGGTCTTGCCGTTCAAATCGAAGGGAGCGCTACCGCTTTCCTTGCCGGGGGAAAAGAGAAAAAAAGCCGCCGCTACGACAACAAGCGCAAAGAGACTGACCGCCAAGGCCAGCCACAAAACCTTCTTGGAATGTTCAGACATGTGGGGGATCCTCCACTCATGAGTATCGGCGGTATCGGTGCAGTGATAGAGGGTTTTTTGCTCCAGGAGATGGAAAAGCTTAGCTTGTGAGAGAAGCCAGGGCTCTTTTTACTTCCGCCCTGAGCATGGGAATATTTCCGGCATTGGAAATAAAAACCACGGGCGGTTCGGCCTTGGGTCTTTGTTTCCACAAAGCTCGCTGGCTAGCAATTCGCTTCAGCACTGCCAGAGGACCCAGGCCGTCCCGCTTCCTGCCCCTTTTAATTCTGAGATAGAGGGGGGAGGTGATTTCCAGCACAAGTGAGCATACGCCTAGCTGGGGGAAACGGTAGAGAAGGGCGGCATTGATGCAGGATCTGTCCCCCAGCCTGAGTTCCTCATCGAGGAGCCGGAGCATGGCGGGATGGATGATGGCCTCATGCCGTTTCAAGGCTTCCGGGTCAGAGAATACGATAGCGCCTAGGGCTTTTCGGTTTACTCTCCCATCGGAGTCCAGTATGCCTGTACCGAAGGTCTCGGCCAGAGTAGTGGCCTTGAGTTCAAGGGCTTTATGCCCCAATTTATCTACGTCGATAATCCTGAAGCCTTCCTCTTCGATAAAGCGCCCGGCTTCATTCTTGCCCGAGCAGTATCCTCCTGTAAGACCGATGATCGCTTTCATCAGTGCATGTCGCCCCAGGAGAAGGCCGATTCCAGACTCACCTTGAGGGGAATGGAAAGACTGGCGGCGGCTTCCATCTCTTCCCTTATGAGGGCGCTGGCCTTTTCCACCGCCGCTTCGGGCGCTTCGAAGAGAAGCTCATCGTGCACCTGGAGAAGCATGGATAC
>CAZHSK010000060.1:0-8647 GCA_964535235.1 uncultured Treponema sp.
TGCCAGACGCCAAGGCCTCCGAGCCGGCCCAAAACCAACCTGCAGCCGAGGTATCCAAGAGCAAGGGCAAGAAGGGTAAGTCTGCCGGTACAGGCAAAGCGACAAGCGCGATACGTACTGACAACGCAGCCGACATGGCTGTCTCTAATGATATAAAAAAAACTCCCAATTCGGATGCCGCGGCAGGCGAGAAAAAGCCAGTCGAGCCCCAGATTCCCGAAAACACACAGGAATTCCCCCAAACCCAGGCTGTGGTCAACCAGCCGCGTCACCCTCCCCTTCGACACCTGGTGCTGGGACTGCTGGCCTTTCTCATTGTCGGCGCAGCTGTTCTCTGGATCTTCTTAGGAGGAGCCTTTGAAAACTCAGGTAAGGGCAGGGAAGCGGCGCAGCCGATTGAGTACAAGGTGGAAGGCGCCGATTTCCAGAAACGTCTCTACCCCGGCGACAGCCTTCTCATTCCCTTTAACGAAGATGTGTACCGTGTATCCTTGTCGGACATACACGAAACCGTGAATCTGGAAACGCCCTTCGGCACCCAGGAATTGCGGCTGGGCGAAGCGGCAGAACTGGATCCGGATAAAAACGATCTGCCCGATATAGCCCTGGTCGTGGAGGATTTCCAAAAGGACAAGCCCTCATCGGGAGCCTTGTTGAAGGTGGAGTTCATCATCACGGCCAGCCTGGATTCCACTGGTCCAGGCGAGGTTACAATACCCCAAGGACCTGTCCAGCAAAGCACGATAGCCCAGATTCCTACCGAAATTCCTGTCCTGCGTTCTACCCGGGGTCCTTATCCCTTCGTGGTCCAGGTCAACTTCAGGGGCAGTTGCCTCTTCCGCTATGAAGCCGATCGCAAGGAGTGGGTGGAAAAGTACTACTCCAAGGGTGAAAGCATAAGTATAAATGTCACCAATGCCCTTAATATCTGGACCTCCAATGCCCAGGCGGTCAAGCTCACTGTCCAAGCCGCAGGGGGAAGAAGCGTAGATCTGGAAGTGGGAGCTCCCGGCGAGATAGCGGTAAAACGCCTTTCCTGGTCCAAAACCGACAGCTCCACCTGGACCCTTACATCATCCGAACTCGACTGAGGTTATTGTGAAATTTTTTATCGACCACCACGGCTGTGCCAAAAATCAGGTGGATGGAGAGGAACTGGCCGCCAGGCTGGAAGCCGCCGGACACCTGTATGTCGCCAAAGGCGAAGAAGCCGACCTTGTCATCGTAAACACCTGCGGATTCATTGAATCGGCCAAGAAGGAATCCATAGACGCCGCCATGGCCATCAAGCGATTCTGGCCCGGCAAGAAGGTCCTCCTGGCGGGCTGCCTGGCCCAGCGCTACCCCGAAGCGCTCATTGCGGAAATGGAAGAAGCCGACGGCGTGCTCGGCAATGCCGACCTGGCTCTGGGACCCGAGGCTCTCGAGCAGATAGAAGCGGGAAAGCGACCGCTTTTAGTGGTAGCCCAAGCCAAAAAAGTACCCGCGACCTACTACCCTCGCACCAGGCTCTTCGAGTACCCGGGTTCGGCCCATCTCAAGATCACCGAGGGCTGCGACAATCACTGTGCCTATTGTGCCATACCCCTCATACGCGGCTCCCTGCGATCCAGGAGCATGGACGATGTGGTGGAAGAATTCAAAGCCCTGGTGGGAAAGGGTATTTACGAGATAAATCTCATCGGCCAGGATCTGGGTTCCTACGGAAAGGACAGGGATGACGGCAGCAATCTTGCCGAATTGCTTCGCAGGCTGGACAGGGTACGGGGGGATTTCCGCATACGAGTGCTGTATATACATCCCGACCATTTCCCCGACACTATTCTGGATATCATCAAATCCAGCCGGAGAATTCTCCCCTATTTCGACCTTCCCTTCCAGCATGCCTCGGAGCGAATTTTAAGGCTCATGAACAGGAAGGGCAACGCTGCAACCTACCTTTCCCTTATTAACAAGATCAGGACCAGCCTTCCGGAATCGATGATCCGCTCCACCTTCCTTGTGGGATTTCCTGGCGAAACGGAGGAAGATTTTTCCAGCCTCCAGAACTTTCAGAAGGATGCCGCCCTGGATTGGCTGGGCGTGTTCAGCTACTCCCGGGAAGAGGGAACGGCGGCCTATTCGATGAAGGCGCGAGTAGCCAAAAAAATCGCCGAAGCACGCAAATCCATGGTGGAATCTGTCCAGGAAAGCATAACGCCTTCGCGCCTCACGCGATTTATCGGCCGGGAAATGAAGGTTCTGGTGGAGGAAGGGGTCGAGGGATCGGATCTCTGCCTGACAAGAGGCTGGATGCAGGCCCCCGGAGTGGATGGGCTTACCCTGGTAAAGGCCAGGCTCGCTCCAGGCACGAGAGCCGAGGTCAGAATCACCGGCGTACATGGCGTTGATTTCGAGGCCGAACTGATAGATGCGGGCAAAGTTGGCCAGCTTTGAGCTACGCAAACCAGTCAGCCCCTTACCTGGACTGTCTCAATCCGGAGCAGTTGAAGGCCGTATTGCACGAGAAAAATCCCCTCCTCATCCTCGCCGGAGCGGGCACGGGCAAGACCAGAGTAATCACCACTAAAATCGCCTACCTTGTAAAAGAGCGGGGCGTGGCTCCCGAATCGATTCTGGCTGTCACGTTTACCAACAAGGCGGCCCGGGAAATGCGGGAGAGGGCGGCCAGCCTGGAGCCATCCTGCCAGCGGGCGGTGATTCGTACCTTTCATTCCTTTGGATCCTGGTTCTTGCGGCGCAATGCCCAGGCGATAGGCCTGGATTCCAACTTTGTCATCTACGACGACGAGGACTCTGCCGAACTAGTCCATGCGTTTTTGCCCAATCTCGGCAAGCCGGAATGCCGGCGCTACGCATCCCTGATCGCCAGAGCCAAGGATTACGGGTTGGAACCGGATTCGCCCAATCTCTCAAGCCTGATCAGGGATGATGACTTCAGGAGAATTTATTCTCTGTATGAACAGAGGCTGAGAGAGACAGGCAATGTGGATTTCGGCGATCTGATCCGCCTGCCTGCAAACATCCTCGAAAAAGACCAAACAATAGCCCAGAGAACGCGGCAACGCTTCAGGGTTATCCTCGTAGATGAGTACCAGGACTCCAACGTCGCTCAATTCCTCCTTCTTCAGAAGCTTTTCAGCCCCGGCACCTACCTCTGCGTGGTGGGCGACGACGATCAGTCCATCTACCGCTTTCGGGGAGCAGAAATACGCAACATACTCTCTTTCTCATCCATCTTCCCGGGTACCGAAACCATCAAACTAGAGCGCAATTACCGTTCTTACCAGTCCATACTGGATATAGCCGGAGATGTGGTTTCCCGTAACTCGGGCAGGCTGGGCAAGACACTCAGGGCGACCAGGCCGGGTGGAGCCAAGCCCCAATTGGCGCTGCTGGACGATCAGGATCAGGAAGTGGAGTTTTGCGCAAAGATTATCAATGAAATGCGGGCAAAGGGCTTAGCCCTCTCCGATATCGCCATACTCTATAGAACCAATGCCCAATCCCTGGCCTTCGAGAAGGAATTCCCCCGGAGAGGGCTGGCTTATAAATTGGTAGGCGCTCTCCGCTTTTACGACAGGGAGGAAGTCAAGGACCTTATGGCCTACCTATCCCTCATCCTCAATCCTAGGGACGAGATTGCCTTCCGGCGGGTGGTGAACAAGCCCGCCCGGGGTCTGGGTGATAGCAGCGTCGAGGCTATTTTGGACAAGGCCCTCAGGGAAGGCATCTCCCCTCTGGAAGCCTCCAGGCTTACGAAGGATTCCCTGCGAGGCAAGGGCAAGGCGGGGATGGCGCAGTTTCTGGGCGTCCTGGAGAGAGCCGGTTCCATGCTGGGCAGCTTGGGAGCCCAGGAAGACCCCTACTCTATTTCTGACGGGGGTAAAAAAGACGATGACAAGGGTAGCGCATCACTGGGCACCCTATTGGAAACCATCGTTAAAGAAAGCGGACTAGTCACCTATCATAGGGATCAGGATGAAATAAGCGGAACCCAGAAACTGGCCAACATGGACGAGCTCATCAATGCCGCTTCCATGTATCCCCTGGCAAGGGAGGGTTTGGCCGAATTTCTGGAAACCATCGAGCTGGACAGAAGTTTCCAGGCGGGGTCTGAGGGCGAAGTCAGGGATGCTGTCACCCTCATCACCATGCATAACACCAAAGGCCTGGAGTTTCCCTGCGTTATCGTATCGGGACTCGAACAGGGTCTTTTTCCCAGGGATGACGAGGAAGGCGAGGATCTGGAGGAACAGAGAAGGCTTTTCTACGTAGCCCTCACCAGAGCCAAGGACAGGTTGTTTTTAAGCGCCTGTCGCTGGCGGCGCATTCGTGGCAGAATATTCGAAACCAGCCCGTCGCGATTTCTCAGCGAAATGGATCCCAGCCTCTACGAACTCTGGCGCCGGGGAATGAGCGCATCCAGGCCCCAGGCAGCATTCCTGCGCAAACCCTCCTCCGGCATTCGGAGCGGCAGCGCATCGGCAGCCTCGGCGGTTAGCCCGGAATGGAAACCCGGGGCCAGGGTGTACCATGACGAATACGGAAGCGGCTCTATAGTAAAGGTGAGCATGACCGAGAGTTCAGGGCCTCTTGTGATAGTTCAGTTTGAAACAGGGAAGGTAGCCCAGTTTTTCCCCAAGTATACAAAAAAGCTGGAACGCACGAACGACTAAAAGCCTCAGGATTCCGTATCGAATACCGTCTCTCCGGGCGCAAAGCGAGATGGGTCTACCGAGGCGCGGATTTTTTCCACGTCTTTCCGAAGCTGTTCCAGTCTGGAAAACTCATAGCCCCCGTTCCGGGGTTCGGCCTGCGACCAAGCGGCCAATTCCAGGGTAATTTCGTCTACAGCTTTGGGCATATTCTTAGGTTTAGCCTGGTCTAAGGGCGCTTCCAAAGCAGCAGGGCTGAAAACACCCTGGGTGCTGATGATATTGCTGAAGACTATGCGTCTCAAGTTTTCCTTCTTGATCCTATCATTAGCCGATCCCTGCCGCAGACTTCGGATAATTGGAATCGCGAAAAAAAGTCCGGAGAACAGCAGGGGTACCACTCCCAGCCCCCAGAAAATGCCTGGAACAGGGTTTTGTATCCCCAGAAGCTGCAAGAGGTAGCCGGTAGCGGAATAAATCAGTGAAAGCCCGCCCCTTAGGGCAAAGCCATCAGGGGTTCGCACATAGAAGGCTCCCGCCAGATTGAGGGCGTTGTAGAGGAAATAGCCCCCAAACACGATGTTGACGCCATTGATCATCCTGAATGTCCTGTCGGACTTGGGCGTGTTGGAGGAGAATGCGTACAGGCTCTTAAGTCTTACGCTAGAGCCGATGAATTCGGGGGTACTGCCCACCCTGGCCAGAAGCTTGGGAAAGCTGAAATAAAGACTGCCATCGGGGCTTACCTCTGGACTGCCCTCAAACTCCAGCAGGTAGCGGTTGATGGCTGTCTCTGCTTCCAGGGGTTCCATTCCCGTTATGGCCATGAATTCGGGCATGGTCATGATGCCCTTATGGGTCTGCAGAAAGGCGATTACGGTCTTTTTTTCCAGCTCCCCCCAAGCAGCGTTGGGATCGCCATTGCCGAACACATGGGAAAAAACAGCTTTATGGAGCGGCCTGCGGGTCTTCTTGGCGCGGACCTGACCGAATCGTTCCTGGGGTGGTTTGAAAAGCTCCGAATAGAACCAGATGCGGATGAGGCTATCGAATAGCCTTGTGGTGAGCCAAAGGCCGCCCAAGCCCCCGCCACCCCTGTTGCTGCTTCTGGAATCGCTCCTTCCTCCTCCACCGAATTGGACGGCCACGGAGGCGAGCATGGCAAAGAGCGCCAGGGCGAGGAAGATGATGAAATAGCCGCCGAGCATAACGAGAATCCAGGTTTTAAAGAGGAATTTGGATACTTCCACCGCAGCTTTCCTGGCGCCTCGTAAAAAACGGGCAGCCGCAGGACCGAAGCCCTTGTATCGGCTCTTCATGCCCCTTGGGAAGGAGTATAGAAGTTCTCCCTTGGTGGTCACCTTGAGACGAGCTCCGAACTCGTCTGCCAGGGCTGGCAGTTCGGCCTCTATCTGGGGCAAGGGCAGCCCCGTAAGAGCCGCCAGATCGGCGACGGTGGATTCACTGCTGGCCTTCTTGAAGCCGGAGAGCAGGCTTTCCCTCACTCGCTGGCGATCGTACTCGTATACCTTGTCGCTCTTTTTCTCAGACACCTTGCATCCTCATTTAAAGAGCAAAGAAAATACCCGAAGCCCAGGTTACAGAAACCTGGATCTGCCTACATTGAGAGCCCTGCTGTAGAGGGCCGTGTACTCCCTTGCCGACTTGTCCCAGGAGAAAATCCTGGTCATTGCTTTAGCCCGCATCATATCGATGTGCGTTCTTCTGTTGTACCAAGCCCAGACCGCCCAGCCAATGGTATTGAAAAGCGCTCGGGGGGTGAGATCGTCGAACATGAATCCTGTTCCATCCCCCGTTTCCTGGACATAGTTTTGCACAGTATCGGCGAGCCCCCCCGTCCTGTGGACTATGGGAAGGGTTCCATACCGCAGGCTGTACATCTGATTGAGTCCGCAGGGTTCATACCTAGAGGGCATCATGAAAAAGTCAGCCCCGGCCTCTACCAAATGGGCCAGCCTGTCATCGTAGCCGATTTTAGCCTTGAAATTGGGATAGCGCAGCGAGAGAGCCTTGAGTTCTTCCTCGCACCATGCTTCGCCGGAGCCGATTATCGCGAATTGCACGGCCATGGTCTTGCAGACTTCAGAAATGGCGCCGATGCCCTTGCCGAACATTTCCTCGATGCCTTTCTGTTCTGTAAGCCTTGCAACCATGCCGATTATGGGGACTTCTGGATCGGATGCGAGTCCAAAACTCTTCTGGAGAGCCGCCTTGCAAAGACTCTTGCCTTTCATGTCGTGGACAGAGTAGGCAGCCGGAAGGTTGGTATCGATTTCAGGGTTCCAGATGTCGTAATCCACACCGTTTAAAATTCCCACCAAATCCCTGCTGCGGTACCGCAGGAGGCCATCCAAGCTAAAGCCGTAGGCGGGTGTCTGGATCTCCCTGGCATAGGTGGGAGACACGGTAGTCAGGCAATCGGCGCTGCAGATGCCCGCCTTGAGCAGGTTTATAGAATCGTGGAATTCGAAGCCAGCGCCGTGAAAAAGCGACCAGTCCAGGCCGAAGAAGGGGAAATGAGTCTTGGGATAGACGCCCTGGTATCCCAGGTTGTGGATGCTCAGGACACTGGCTGTCTCCGAGAATTCTTCTTTCCTTTCCAGGGTAGATAGGTAGACAGGCACCAGAGAACTAGGCCAGTCGTGGGCATGGAGTATATCCGGTATCCACGAAAGTTTCCTGCACAGTTGGAAGGCAGCCCGTGAAAGGAGGGAAAAGCGCTGGGGATTATCCTGATATTCCTCCCTGCTGGATGCCCCGTAAACGCCGCTCCTACCAAAAAATGCCTCATAGTCCAGGAAATATACCGGCACTTCGGAGTTAGGCAGGGTTGCGGTGAATACTTCTGTCCAATGCTCCGCATCGCCCATGGGTACTCCCATAGGACCATCCAGAGCCTTAAGCCCTTCCCTGGAAATCGAATAATACCGGGGGATAAAAATCCGCACATCGTGGCCCACTTGAGCGAGGGCTGCGGCCAGGGCGCTCACCGCGTCCCCCAAGCCCCCAGACTTGGCAAAGGGAATCGCTTCGCTACTGATCATCAAAATTTTCACACTTCAATTATACAGGCCGAAAAGCTTATCCGCAATGAGGATAAAAATCCGAAGCATCCTCGAGTCAATTGCATAAGTCGTCTGATTTTTGTAAAAGCCTTTGATTCTAATTTGAATCAAAAGGCCCTGGCCGCGGCGCGGTACCGGCGGAGGAATACTGTAATGAAAAACTGCCGTATCGCCCTGCTGTCGGTTCTGGCATTCACACTTCTCTCGTCGTCCTGCTCCTGGTTCCAGGGAAAGAAGAACGCCAGAATTACCGCAACGCTAAGTCTGGATTCGGCGCTGACCCAGAGCAAAGACCTGGACCCTGCCACTCAAAGCAGTGCCAATCCAATTCTCCCGGGAGAGAACTGGAGTCCATACCGCTACCAGCTCTCGGGGCTTGGCCCCAATGGGGCGAGCTTCAGCTTGGAGGCTGAGAATGGTGTATTTTCCACAGAATGCCTACCCGGGGAATGGGTACTTAACGCCCAGGCTTTTTCCCTGGAAAACAAGGAAATCGCCTCGGGATCCTGCACCTGCCTTCTCCAGCCGGGCAAGACGAGTGCGGCAGAGATAACCCTCTATCTGCTGGAAGGCAATGGGGTGCTTTCTGTATATCTGACTAAAAACCTTCAAATGCCGCCGGATAGCAGAATTGTAGGCCAACTGGCCTTTAAAGGCCTGCCCGGACGTCCGCTTCCGGCATCACCGCAATCGATCCCCATAGACCTGCCCGCATCCGAAAGCGAGCTATTTTTCCCGGAGTTACCGGCTGGGTACTATCTGCTTAATCTGGAATTGAAGACCGCCGAAGGATTTGTCTCCGGCGGCTGCGCAATAAGCGCTCTAGTGCTCTCAGGCTTCACATCCAGCGGTTCATGCGTGATCAGCATGGGAATGCCTATTGCCGGGGCGGAACTGAACTTC
>CAZHSK010000061.1:0-8574 GCA_964535235.1 uncultured Treponema sp.
GGAGATGTTCAACGCCAGCACCAAGGGTCATCTGCTGGAAGCCCACTTTGTGGACAACCAGGCCAGCAGGCTGAGCGAAACGGCAAGCCAGGGCAAGGATCCCCCATCCTTGGTGGTGGGCCGCGGCCTGCGAAGCCCCAGGGCTTCGGAGTATTTCCTGCCCCTGGATTATCTCTTCGGAAGCCAGGAGTTCTCCAGGGAAGCCTTTTATCCCGGGCTATTGAATGCAGGCATGAGGGAGGGAGCTCAGGTTCATCTTCCTGTGAGTTTCAACCTCATGCTGATTCTCGCCGGAAAAAAGACCGAACAAAGCGCTGACCTGGAAGAGCTCGCGCTACCAGGAACCGAGGGAACTATAGGCCTTGAAGAATTAAGGCGCCAGGCACTTCTAGCCTTGCCCCCGGAGACCAAGGGCCAGGCTCGCATGAGCTTTTCACCCCGCTGGCCAGACGAGGATTTTCTCTTCCATTGGGTTCAGCTGAAGGGCGCCGACTTTCGGGAGCCAGAGAATTCCCAGCTCCGAGGCCGCGCTTCTAACAACCTTCCTCTTGTCTGGAACGATGAAGCCTTACGCTACGCTATAGCCGAACTCAGGGATTACAGCAGTTCAGTAAACGGATCTTCGGCGCTAGAAGACGCTTTTTACTTTACCTATCTTTTCGCCCCGGGCTACAAGAATGTGGAATCGGGACGAATTCTTTTTACCGCCATGAGTTCGGCGGAGTTCTTCGCCCTGCCGTCAGTCACCAGGGGGAAGTTCGAATTCAGCTACCTGGCAGAGGAAGATCGGCTGGCTGTGCTGGAGGATATCCGCTACGCGGGAATTCCCCGGGGCGCCCCGGGCAAGAAAACTGCCGAAGCCTTTCTGCGGTGGTTTTTCGATGAAAAAAACCAGAAAGCCCTTCTGGAAGAAGCCCGCAGCCTGCGGCTCTCCGAGACTTACTTCGGTATTGCAGGAGGCTTTTCATCACTGAAAACGGTAAGTCGCGAAAGCTTCCCCCGCTTCTACGGTGATCTGACAGGCAAGCTTCCTCCGGAGGAAATGGTGATAGCCCCTGCGCCCCTGCCCTCGGGTTGGGCCAGCCTATATCGGGAGCTGGTTCTGCCCTGGCTAAAGGAGGAGGCAGGGGCAGCTCCAGGAATTGAATCCAAGGAAGACCTGGAAGCCAGGCTGGCAGCGTATCTGGACAGAAACCCCGACCTGCGTTAATCCGCGGCGAATTCCTCCAGAACGGCATTAAATTCAGCATGTGTAGAAGAGTGCACAGCCCGGTCTCTAAGCCTAGCCCCGCCGGCTCTGCCCTTAGTGTAAGCGCAAAATTGTTTACGAAACTCAACACAGGCGGTCTTTTCACCCAGAAATTCAACCGAACGCTCTAGATGCCTGCGGGCAGCGGCGGCGATTTGGGCATTGGAAAAAACCGGAACCGGTTTACCCCCGCTGCGGGCGGCCAGCTCGGCGAAGATAAAGGGATTGCCCATGGCTCCCCGGGCTACCATGACACCGGAACAGCCGGTACGCTCGAGCATGGAAAGGGCCGCCTGAGCGCCGAAGACATCCCCCGAACCGAACACGGGAATTCTATGGGGCTCGAGGGCTTGGGCCAGGGCGGCTATGGCGCTCCAATCGGCCTTGCCGCCATAGCCCTGGGCTCGGGTTCGCCCATGAAGGCAGACAGCCTGGGCGCCCCCTTCCACCGCCGCAAAGGCGGTATCCAGATAATTTATGGAATCGGAATCCCAACCCAAGCGTATCTTGACGGTTATAGGCAGCCCCGAAGCCTCCTTCATGGCTGCCACTATATCCCGAATGAGTTGGGGGGATTTCAGCAGGGCAGAGCCGGAGCCGCTCCGAATAATCTTGGGCACCGGGCAGCCGCAGTTGAGATCGATTAGAAGGGGCTTGCGCTCAGCCGCCAGCGCGGCTGCCCTAGCCAGCACATCGGGTTTGGCGCCAAAGAGCTGGATCGCGTAATGTTTTTCGCTTTCGTGCCTTCCCAGAAGGAATTCGGTTTTGCGGTTTTTCCTGCTCAGGGCTTCGGCGCTCACCATTTCGGTGTAGCAGAGAGCCGCACCCAGCTCGAAGCATACGGATCTGAAGGCCGCATCGGAATAGCCGGCAACCGGGGCAAGGAAAAAGGGATTTTCAAGACGAAGGCCCCCTAGCAAGGGGCCTTCGCTTAGGAGGGAGGTATTCCTGAAAGCCTTCGACTCAGGGTTCGAGCTTGAAGAACCTGCAGGCATTCTGGTAGGTCATCTCCGCGGCTTCCTCGGGGTCCATTTGGAGAATTTCCGAGAGGAACCAGGCTGTGGAGGGCAGGAATTCGGGTTTGTTGCGCTTGCCCCTGTATTCGGCGGGCACCATAAAGGGAGCCTCGCTTTCGATGAGAATTCTTTCGAAGGGCAGCATGGACACCGTCTCATGCAAATTGCGGGCATTGCGGTAGGTGAGATTGCCTGCAAAGGAGAAATAGACGTTTAAGCCCGCCGAAAGTACCCTGTCGGCGTATTCGGCATTTTCCGAATAGCAGTGCAGCACTGCGCCCGAAGGCGGCATGCGGTCTCGCAGGACTTCCAGCACATCCTTGCCGGCTTCACGGTTATGGATGATGACGGGCAGATCCAGGCGGGTAGCCATCTCCAGCTGATCGATAAAGAGTTCGATCTGGCTGCGGCGATCGCCGTACTTGTGGAAATAGTCCAAACCTATCTCTCCCAAGGCGATCACCCTGGGCAGCTTGACCGCTTCTTCAATAGTAGACTGCCAGTCCCTGCCGGGGCTGGCCACTTCCGAGGGGGAGACGCCCACCGCATGGTACACATGCTCCGCCGGTTTCAGGTTTTCGTATACCTGTTTGAAGTCGACGAGGCTGTTGCAGATGCTTACGATGCGTCCTACACCAGCCTGCTTAGCCTGCTGGCATACAAGGAGTTGTTCGATCGGGTCATCGTATATAAGCCCGATGTGGGCATGAGTGTCAAAATACCGCATCTGTCTTCCGTTTAAAAAAGTGGTGGGCAGCCCGTACGGGCAAGGGATAATGTACCACGCAAAGAAAGCATCGTCAATCTTTATTACACGAATGGCCATGTCTGCCGGTTCTGATGAGACTGTGCCTGCGCTACATCCTGAATTCCTGGCCCAGATAGAGCCTTCGCGCCGACTCGTCGTTGAGCACCACATCCCTGTCGCCGGACACTACTATCCTGCCCTGGTTGATTATGTAGGAACGATCGGTGATTTCCAGGGTATCCCTGACATTGTGATCGGTGAGGAGTATACCTATTCCCGAGTCCCGCAACTTGCCGATTATCTTCTTTATTTCGTGGATAGCTATGGGATCGATTCCGGTGAAGGGCTCGTCCAGAAGAAGAAACTTGGGCTGCATGGCCAGAGCCCTGGCAATTTCGGTACGCCTGCGCTCTCCACCTGAAAGTGTATACCCAGGTTGTTTGGCGATAGACGTAATGCCGAAATCATCCAGCAACTCGGCCACCCTGGCTTTTCTGGCCTTGTCGTCCATATCGGCCCGGGATTCGAGAATAGCGAGAATATTCTGTTCTACACTGAGCTTGCGGAAAATCGAAGCTTCCTGGGGAAGATAAGAAATGCCCAGCTTGGCTCGTTTGTACATGGGCAGGCCATTTAGGGAAATGCCGTCTAATTCCACGCTGCCGGCGCTGGGTTTTAAAAAGCCGGCCAGCATATAGAACACCGTTGTCTTTCCAGCCCCGTTGGGGCCTAAAAGCCCGACCACCTCTCCGGTGCCCATGGAGAAGTCAACCTTGTCTACCGCCAGCTTCTTGCCGTAGAACTTGCGCAGGCCTTTTACTTCCAGACGTGATGCACTCAAGGCCCGCTGCCTTCCTTTTTCTTGGTAGTGATAGTCCCGCTCACCCTGCCGGAGAACTCCAGATTGTCCATGCCCGCCTTGCCCGACATGGAGTCGGCCTCTACCCGCTCGGTTCCCGATACGGCCACGGGAGCGCCGGAGAGCTGGAGGCTTTCATCGTTCCTGTTGTAGAGAGCGAACTCAGCCCTTACGGCGAAGTCCTCCTTGAGAATCCGGACACCCACCCTAGCATCCACGGTGGACTGGACCTGGTCGAAGCGCAGCCACTCAGCCTTGAGTAGGACATCGTTTCTGGAATCCTCCAGCACGACTGCGCCCTTGGCCGTGCCCAATTCGCTGTCCCGAGCATATTCCACTTCCTGGGCTTTCAGCAGAAAACCTTCGGATTCGTCGTAGACAGTCACGTTCCCCTTGCAGAGAATTAGGGTGTAGTCATCCCCCGATAGTTCTATCCAGTCGGCCTTGATTTCCATGCTCTCGGTATTCACCAGCGCGGCGCCGATAAGAATCGTCTTTTCCCTATCCTTGGCTATGACACTCTCCATGCGGTTGGCGGAAAAGCTGATGGTATCCTCATCGGCTTCACCAGAAACCGATGCTGCTTCCTGCGCCGCTAACGGTAGAACCAGGGCAAGCAAGATCGCGGGAAGCCAAATCCTGTACCGGGCTGAGAAAGGATTCATCGTTCCACTCCTTTGTCCATTCCCTTGCGGGCGCTTGTGTTAATGGTTCCCTCCACCCCGCCCCGGAAGGCGAAGGCCTTGTCCCTGATGTCGGCGAAAAAGCCCGAACCTTTGAGAAAGAGTTTTTCGCCCAGCCTGACTATTGCTTGGCTTTCCGGCGCCCCTTCCAGGGTTTCAGTGGCCGAAAAGTACTCCAGGCTGTCTATCTCGAAGCTGGCATTCTCTTCTATGGAACGAATTCGTACCGTACCGCTGCACACCGCATCGCCTGAGTCTTCGAAATAACGAGCTTCCCCGGCCTCCCCCTGGGCAACGATGGTTTTGCCGTCATCGGACCAATCTTCGAATTTCAACCCGTAGACGACCAGGAGACCCTTTTCCCTATAGTATTCGGCCCTATCGGCCTGGGCTACGAAGCTGAGCGCTCCGGCGCGCATATCCTGTCTGCGGTAGTTCAGAAAGACGGCATCGGGTAGCTCGGCCTGGGAGAGGAGGGCTTCATCCTCAGCCAGGGAGCAGGAAGCAATGAAGACCAAGGGTAGCACGAGGAGAAGTGTCCCTAAAAGTCGGGCTAAAAGCGCGGATGCTTTCCCCTCGGAGAATTTACGAATCATGTCCATTGAGTATGAAACCTGCTGAAGAGGCTGTCAATACAATGCGATAAGCGCCAGGCCTCTCCTAGTGCTGCTGCTGGCGCTTGCGGTATTCTCTGCATTGAGCCACGAACGCCGCGAAAAGGGGATGGGCAGCAGTAGGCCTAGACTTGAATTCGGGGTGAAACTGCACCCCCAAACCCCAGGGATGATCGGGCCATTCACAGGCTTCCACCAGGCTTCCGTCAGGCGTGGTGGCCGATAATACAAGGCCAGCTGAGGCGAGTTCCTGCTTGAGGGCATTGGCAACTTCGTAGCGATGCCTGTGCCGCTCCATGATGCGCTCGGAACCATAAGCCCTGCGTATAGCCGTACCCGCCAGGGTTTTAGATTCGCTAGCCCCCAGGCGCATGGTGCCGCCATAGGCTTTTACGTCTATTTGCTCTTCCAATAGGGAAATCACCGGATGGCTTGTAGTGGACGAGAATTCGCTGGAATGGGCGTCTGACCAGCCCAGGACTCCCCGAGCGTAGTCTATCACCATAATCTGCATGCCCAGGCAAATGCCAAAATAGGGTAGCTTATGGGTACGAGCGTATCCGGCAGCCAAGATCATGCCCTCGATGCCCCGGGAACCGAAGCCTCCGGGCACGAGAATACCGTCCACCTGCGCGAAGGCTTTGTCCAGAACCGCCTGGTCCTTATGGCCGTCATGTTCCAGCGAACCCGAATCGATCTTTATAAGCTCGACCTCGGCGCTGTTGGCGATTCCTCCATGGGACAGGGCTTCCCAGATAGACTTGTAGGCGTCGTGGAGCTCCATGTATTTGCCCACCACCCCAATCTTTACCTTGGAGGAGGGATTGCGGATCTTCTGGGCCACCCCCCGCCAGGCGCTTAAGTCGGCATGCCGGGATTCAACGTTCATCTTTTTAAGGATAAAGACATCGATACCCTGGTCGAAGTACAAAAGGGGCAACTCATAGATGTCCTGCACATCATGGCCGGATATTACCCCCTCCAATTCTACGTTGGTGAAGGAGGAGATCTTCTTGCGCAGATCCTCGCCCAAAGGTTCTTTGGAGCGAAGCACCAGTACATCGGGCTGGATACCCACCTCCTGAAGCTCCTTTACCGCATGCTGGGTGGGCTTGGTCTTGATTTCGCCCCCCGACACCGCTGGCACCAGGGTTACATGCACCGAAACGGCATTCTTGCGGCCCGCTTCATGGATTAATTGACGGGCAGCTTCCAAAAAGGGCACGGATTCCATGTCGCCCACGGTGCCGCCTACTTCAACGATAGTGATATCCACTTCGGGATTGTCGGCCACCGCGAGAATTCGGCGTTTTATTTCATCGGTGATGTGGGGAATGACCTGGACGGTCCGGCCCAGGAAGTCGCCTGCCCTTTCCTTCTCGATTACGGTCTTGTAGACCTGCCCTGTGGTGATAGAATTGGCTCGTGACAGGGGTGCGGAGGTAAAGCGGCCGTAGTTGCCCAGGTCCAGATCGGTTTCGGCTCCATCGTCGGTGACATAGACTTCGCCGTGCTGGTAGGGGCTCATAGTGCCTGCGTCAACATTGAGGTAGGGATCTATTTTGACCATTCGGACAGAAAAGCCTCTGGACTCCATGAGTGCGCCTATGGAGGAGGCCGCAATGCCCTTTCCCAGTGAAGAACACACCCCGCCGGTAACAAATATCAGCTTCTTCATGGGATTTTAGTATCCTCATCCTCAGGCTGTCGTGTCAATCGCGGGGGGAGTGGAAAAACGATATTTTTCCATATACTATTAATTTTATGGATGATACACGCTCCCTACTCGAAAGGGGACTTTCAGCCCTCCAGATAGAGAGGCCCGAACAGGCCATGGAGCCCTTGCTACACTTTATCCAGGAGATAGAGACCTGGAACCCCACCTATGGGCTTGTGAACGCCAGCGGCCACGAGCTTGTGATAAAGCACATCCTGGACAGCCTGGCTCCTTGGCGGCTGTTAAAAATTCTGCTGGAGGAATGCGACGCGACCATGTCGGGCGCTGCAACGTTGACCGATATCGGAACAGGGGCTGGGCTTCCAGGAATTCCATTGAGCATTATATTTCCTTCTAGGAAGTTCAAGCTTGTGGAGAGAATGGGAAAACGCACAACGTTTCTTGAAAGCCAGAAAACGATTCTTTCGTTATCCAATGTGGAGATAATAGAAAGCGAAGCGGAAAGAGCGCCGGGTCCTCACGATATCGTGCTATTCAGAGCCTTCAGGCCATTTTCTGAATTCAAGCTCTTCAAATCGATATGGAAGAATCTTAAGCCGGGCGGGGCTTTGTTTGCCTATAAGGGAAAGCAGTTCAACGCTAAAATAGAACTCTCCGGCATGGCGGTAGATCCTGTGCTTGGCGGCCCTTTTAGCGATGCAGAGATACAGCCCGTGTGGGTTCCATTTCTTGAAGAAGAGCGTTGTGCGGTCTTGATCAGAAGACCTCTGTAGTCAGGCCTTTTAAATCAGATATAAGCGTTAGGCGATTCCAAACACCTTCTTGGCGCGTGGCCAGGAAAGGATCCAGGTTTTCAGCGAAGGCAAGACCCTTCTCCTCGCCCGCACTTAAGGCCATGATGGTAGGTCCGGCACCCGAAAGCCAGACGGCCTGTGCGTGCTTTCTGCATAGCCCTGCAATTTCGTCATATCCAGGAATAAGGGGGGCGCGGTAATCCTGATGGAGCCTGTCTTCGCAGGCGGCCCCGAGGAGCTCAGAATCCCGGGTAAAGAAGGCCAGGGCAACGAGGGCCGCCCTGCCTAGGTTGAAGACGGCGTCCTTGCGGGGCACAGAGTTGGGCAGGGCGGCCCGAGCCTTGCTGGTAGACAGCTCAAAGGGCGGAATGAGGGCATGAAAGTGCCAGCTTGGGTCTACGGTACAGGTGGAGTAGAAGGCCTTCCCAGCCTCCCCTTCCTTGAGAATAGAGCTGCAGAATCCACCAAATACAGCCGGTCCCGCATTATCCGGATGGCCCTCCAGGGCAGCCGAAATTTCGAAAATCGCCTGTTTATCCTCTAGGCTGAAACCTTGGGTACCCCTGCCAGCGAAGAAGAAGGCCGCCGCCACTCCGCCCACGATCATCGCGGCGCTGGAGCCCAAGCCCCTAGCCAGGGGAATGTGTGCGTCGACGGAAAGTTCTATGTTCGGAACTTGGATACCCAGTTTTTTACAGGCGCTGCGGAGGGACTGGAGAAACAGGTTGTCATTGTTGGCGAAGCGGGCTTCGCAGCCTAAAACTGTCGTCTTACTTGCAAGTTTCAGCTCGAAACTGTTATAGAGCGAGAGGGCCACTCCCATAGCATCGAAACCAGGCCCGATATTGGCGCTGGTGGCGGGAACTCTGATCCTGAAGCTCATGAGCGCGCTCTCATGACCTTTCGTGCATAGTCTGCCAGAGCTTCTTCCAC
>CAZHSK010000062.1:0-8366 GCA_964535235.1 uncultured Treponema sp.
CCGGGCGTTGACCCCCGTGTTGCCCCCCCGCCCTAGTGGATAGCCTGCGGGTATGTAGTCGCCGGGACTCACCGACACATCGTATAGATGAAAGTACAGATAGTACCTGCGCTGACCAGGGGAATAGAGTATTACGCCGGTCCCCGCCTTGGGGGAAATACCTCCGGACTGATACTCCGACAGCTCTTCTCCGCCCCTCCAGTTGGAACTGGTGGCCAGGACAATCGAATCGCTGAGGGAGAAGAGGAGGGGCCCTTTCTCCAAGCCGCTTAAGGGCAGTGTTTCCACATCCTGGAGAAAAATGTCCAGAGCGAAGGTGTGGGAGTAATCGTATTCCGATTCCCTTGGTTTAGAGGACTGCCTGGGCAAAGTGACTCCACCCTTATACAAGGCTGCGGCGTCTGATGCCTCAAGGGCAATTTTTTTTCGTCCGGCTGCGTCGAGCCCTCTGACAAAGCCTTCCAGAAGCCCTTCGTACCGGCTTCTCAGGGGCTTCATGGCGGGGACCAAGTCGACTACATGCTGATAATAGTTACCCGCTGGGCCTTCCTCGGATGCATGCTCCAGATAGTCGTCCACGTCCCTGTCCCTGGCCAGCATAGCCAGCACCCCCGAAGTGGAAGGTAGAACGGAGGCGATCTGCCGCTCAGGATTTTTACCGGTTCGGATAGTTCTCTCCACAAGAACTTGACCTAGCTTTTTCGCGCTGGAAGGCTCCAGCTTTTCCATTCCGGATCTGGATATGAGCTGCTTAATTTGAGCCTTATCCAGGGAGGCGAGTATTGATTCCAGGCCATTCGTCTCTATGGATTTCCACACCGCTTCCATGTCGGGGCTTGGAGCTGGGATGGCAGTGATTTCTTCCTGAATCCTAGCGCCTGCCGAAAGGTTAAAGAGAAAGACAGCCCCAAAGAGCAACAGGAGCCCCGCAGCAAGCAGAAATAAGCGCCTGGATTTAGGCGCCAGGGATGAAAAATAGTCCAGGAGCCTTTTCACGCTTCGGCTCCTCTCATGGACAGACTCCCGCCAGGATTCTGGCGCAGTGGGCATAAATTCTCATGGAGGTTTTAGCATCGTCCAGGGCGCGGTGGGATACGCCTCGTTCGATGCCCAGTATGAAGGCCGCCTTGCCCAGGCTGTAGGAGAGCATGTTGGGGGAGGCCTGTCGTAGAAGTAAAAGACTGTCTGCCGCTTCACCAAAGGGGCTAGTCAATCCGATGCGCCTGTATTCCGCATCGATAAAACCTATATCGAAGCTCGCGTTATGAGCCACTGCCACCCGGGAGCCGAGGAGAGAATCCAGCGTTTCCCGGATTTCCGAAAAGAAGGGAGAGCCGGAGATTTCCAAATCCGTAATCCCATGTATGGCCGTGGCCGATGCGGGAATAGCTATACCAGGATTGATAAGACTGGACCAGGATTCTCCCTCTATCAATGCCCCCTCGGGATCGAAACTAAAAAGCTGCACGCCTATCTCTATAACCCTGTCACGGAAAGATTCCAGGCCGGTGGTTTCCACATCGATAGCCGCGTAGCTCCGCTTTTCCCACTGCGGAGGGAGGGTACAGCCCTTCTGTGGCTCGGGTTGCGATGGTGTTTGCCTCGAATTCAAGAATCGGGACCAGAGCGGTGAACCTGCCTGATAGTCTGGCATTTTTTCTAGCCTATTACCTTCTTGATATCCGCTTCTATGGCCCTGATCTTTTCCTTGGTCTGGGCTTTGGCCAGGTCCAGGCCATCCATTCCGGCCTCGGTTTTACAGAGAATGTAAAACTTGATCTTAGGCTCGGTGCCCGACGGACGCACCGTCACGAGTGTGCCATCCCTCAGCCTCCACTGGAGCACGTCGCTTTCGGGCAGATCGATTTTCTTCTTGTCCTGGCTGCCGGTTTTCCATTCCAGCCCAGTCTTGATATCTCTTACGCTCACCACCGGGATTCCTCCCAGGGCGATGGGCTGTTTAGCCCTGTAGGCCGCCATGATGCCGCTCATGATCTTCATGCCTTCTGGACCCTGGAAATACTTGCTTATGCCTCGTTCCTCGTGGTAGCCGAACTCTCCATACAAGGCTTCGAGCCTGTCCAGAAGACTCAGTCCCTTGCTGTGCCAGTACAGCGTCATTTCGGCGGTGAGAGCCGCGGCTGAAATGCCGTCCTTGTCCCTAACTTCAGTTTCTATCAGATGGCCATAGCTTTCCTCGGTGGCGTAGATAAAATCCTTGCCCTGGGCTTCGAATTGGCGCATCAGGTCGGCGATCCACTTGAATCCCGTGAGGCAGTCATGACATTCCACCCCGTACTTAGCCGCTATGGATCGCTGAAGGTCGGTGGTCACCACGGTTTTGATGCAGTAGGGCTTGAGAGGAATTCTTCCCTGTTCGGCCAGGGAGGAGAGAATATAATCCAGATGGAGGGATCCCAGCTGATTGCCCGTTACCAGGATGTAGTCGCCGTGCTTGTCGGGTACCGCGATACCCAGCCTGTCGGCGTCTGGATCGGTAGCCATGACCACATCGGCTTTAACCTTGGTGCCTAACTCTATGGCCAACTTGAGAGCCGCGGGCTCTTCGGGGTTGGGAAAGGATACGGTGGGAAATTCGCCATCGGGCTCCCTCTGCTCGGGAACGGTGAGGACCTCGAGGCCGAGATCGCCCATGATACGCTCGAAGAGCATGGCGCCAGTGCCATGGAGGGGAGTGTAGACAATTTTCGCGTTCTTGGCCGTCTTGGCTATGAGTTCGGGGCGTAATAGTCGGGATTTGACCATAGCGACATAGGCCTCGTCTATCGAATTGTCCAGCATGACCAAGAGTCCTTTCTTAAGGGCTTCTTCCTTACTCATGATGGCTACCTTGGTTACTGATTGGACCTTTTGGATAATGCCCTCGTCATGGGGGGGCACTACCTGTGAACCGTCATTCCAGTAAGCCTTGTAGCCATTGTACTGAGGCGGATTATGGCTGGCGGTGACGACAACTCCCGTGTCGGCATGGAGCGCACGAATGGCGAAGGAAAGCTCCGGTGTGGGGCGCAGGGAGGGGAAAAGATAGGTTTTTATGCCGTTGGCGGCAAAAACGCAGGCAGTCGCCAGCGCGAAGTCGGAAGAACGACGTCTGGAATCATGGGCTATGCACGCCGACAAGGCCTTCTTCGGAAATTGTCCCTTGATATAGTCGCAGAGTCCCTGGGTCGCCCTGGTGATCACCAGGGTGTTCATGCGGTTAAAGCCTCCGCCTATTATGCCTCGCAAGCCTCCGGTGCCGAATTCCAGATCCCTGTAAAAACGGTCTTCCAGTTCCTTCGTATCGCCTTTAGCCAAAAGATCCTTTACTTCCTGGGCAAAGCCCTGATCTTTTTCCTCTTTCGCATACTCCTGGGCTCGGGCTATGAGGGCTGAGCTATCCATTATTGGGCTCCTTTTTCAATGAGGTTTGGCAATTATCCGCACAAGCCTGGAATGAGTATAAATGTTCATCGATATTTGCGCAATCAAAGTGTTCGGCGCAGGATTTCAGAACCGGGCGAGCAAATCCGCCGGAGTGTGCAGCAGTACTTTAGCGCCGCCTTCCTCCAGTTCCTGCCGGCCGCGATACCCCCATAGGGCGGCGCAGGGCAGCATGCCCGCGGCGCAGGCCGTTTTCATGTCCACCCCCGAATCGCCCACGAAGGCCCAAGCACTGGCGGGAATCCCCGATTCCGAAGCGATGGCCAGGGCTGCCGCCGGATCGGGCTTATGAGGCATATGGGGCTTGTTGCCGTCGGTGGCTATAAAACGAACCGAAGGAAAAAGGGAGCCCACAATGGTTTTTACCATTCTGTCCGGCTTGTTGGAGAGCACCGCCAGCACTACGCCTTTTTCGCCCAGGGCCGCCAGGAGCTCCGGAATTCCCGGAAAGGGGTGGGTGAGGTCCAGGAAATGCTCGGAATAGAGGGCTTCGGCCTCAGCGTTGATGCGTTCCACCAGGGCTTCATCAGCCGCCGCGTCAGGCGGCAAGGCCTTGCGGGTAAGGGCGAGAAAGCCATTACCCACCATGGTCTTATAACTTCCCACGGGAAAGATGGGGTATCCGTGGGATTTAAGCACAGCATTGAACGCCCCGCCTAAGTCATCGATAGTGTCGGCGAGTGTACCGTCCAGGTCAAAGAGAACGGCCTGGGGGGAGAGAATCATCCCGGCCTGCCGTCGCCGTCCAGATCGGCATCCTTGCCGCCGGCTAATTTAAACGCCGATTCCTTTTCGGTAATTTCCCGCTCTACGGTTTTTAGTTGGTTTAAAAGATCCGCAACGCCCTCCGAACTGGCTCCGATCATGGGCTCGCCCTTTTCCACCAACAGTTCGTAGACATTGGCACCCAGCTTGGAAGTGAGGGATTGAGCCTTCTGCCGCAAACGAAGGATTTCTATCCTCAGCTTGCCCATTTCACCCCAGGTCTGGGCCTGGGCTCCGGCTTTATTCAGAAATTCTTTGGATCCATCGAAGGTTTTTTCCAGAAATGATTTCAAATTGTCAGAAAATGGCATTGGGTTCCTCCATTCACATAAAATAAGGAATTGTCGACGTGACAGTAAAGAAAGGAGTCGCTATATTGTACTAAAAGGAGGCGTGCAATGTCGATATTCTACGCGCTCTTCATTGTGGGATGTCTCTGGTGGCTGGGTTTCGCACTGGTCGCCATACTGCGAAAGCAAAAACCTGTATTTTATCTTTTACTCGCCCTTGGAATCGCCTGGGCTGTGCTGGGCATTATTCTGGCCGGTTGGGAAGAGCCTGTCACCATCGTTATCTTCGCCCTGCCAGTGCTGATCATGGTGCCCATGATGCGCATCGTCAATGAATACCAGAGGGGGGTTCTCTTTAGGCTGGGCCGCATGATGGCCGTGGTAGGTCCGGGTTTCAATCTCATTCTCCCCTTCGGCCTGGACGTGATGCGCAAGGTGGACATGCGCACTTTCACCATCGATGTCGCCAAGCAGGAAGTGATCACCAGGGACAACGTACCCGTGGTCGTGGATGCGGTGGTCTACTTCAATGTCTTCGATCCCACCCTTGCGGTCAACAAGGTCGCCGATTATACGAAGAGCACGAGCCTCTTGGCTCAAACAATTCTGCGTTCGGTGTTAGGCCAGCACGAATTGGACGAGATGCTGGCCAAGCGGGCCGAATTGGGCCAGATACTCAGGGAGCTTTTGGACGTAGCCACCGATCCCTGGGGCATTAAAGTCACCGCGGTGGAGATAAAGGCCGTGGAGCTGGCCGAAACCATGAAGCGAGCCATGGCCAGGCAGGCCGAGGCCGAACGGGAGCGCCGGGCCAAGGTTATTGCGGCGGAGGGCGAACTCCAGGCCTCGGAAAAACTGGCCCAGGCCGCCACGGTGATGGCGCAGGCCCCTTCGTCGATACAGCTGCGCTACCTACAGACCCTTTCGGAGATCGCTGTGGAAAAGAACTCCACTATCGTGTTCCCTCTGCCTATCGAGTTTCTCAAGCACTTCGCCCAAAAGGCCGAGGGAGACTCCAAGTCATGAAGTGCCCCCACTGTGGCAGCCTGGACGACAAGGTAATCGACTCCCGAAGCCTTGCCAACGGCGAAGCCATCAGGCGCCGCAGGGAATGCGTCTCCTGCGGACTGCGCTTTACTAGTTACGAGCGCATCGAAGAAAAACCACTCATGGTGGTGAAGAAAGACGGGCGCAGGGAGCCCTTCGAACGCATCAAAATTGAGCGCGGTCTCATAAGGGCCCTGGAAAAGCGTCCTATCTCCCAGATGTCCATAGAAAACCTGGTGAACGAAATAGAGGACGAGGCAGCCCAGGTGGCCAAGGCCAGCAACGAAATCTCCACCGAGGCCATAGGCGACATGGTGCTCAGGCGCCTCTATGCCCTCGACAAGGTCGCCTACATTCGCTTCGCTTCCGTCTACCGAAAATACGAGACAGCCGACCAGTTTTTAAAGGAAATTGAGTTGCTTAGCGACAGGGAAAGCGAAAAAGGGCAATAGTTGGTAATTGATGGTCTTTAATATTTCGATAATAGTCAATTGTTACAAAAAAAAGGGGGTCAGCGTATGGGCGCCGACCCCCTTTTTATTATTAGGAACAAGGAATAGAGACTTATTCCTCCTCCGCCTCTGCCGTCCTGAAGGCCTGGGCGGCTTTCATCACGTCTTCGGCGATCTTGCCGGTGATCGGGGAGTAGTGGGAGAACTCCACCTCGAAGCTGCCCGTACCGGAAGTCATGGACCGCAGGTCGATGGCATAGCGTAGGAGTTCGGCCTGGGGAGCCTGTGCCTCGACCTGTATTATGCCGCCTCCGATGGGGTTCTGGCCGGAAATGCGGCCGCGCCTGCCCGAAAGATCGGACATGACGTCGCCTAGATTCTTTTCTTCCACAAAGACGGAGAGGTTCATGATGGGCTCGAGAAGAACGGGGTTGGCGTTCTTGGTAGCCTCGCGGAAGGCACCGCGGGACGCGAGCTTGAAGGCCATTTCCGACGAGTCCACGGGATGCTCCTTGCCGTCGGTGATGGCTGTCTTCACGTCCACTACCGGGTAACCCGCCACGACACCGTTTTCCATGGCCTGTTTAATGCCCTTTTCTATGCCCGGCAGGAATCCGCGGGATACGGACTGTCCAAAAAGCTTGTTTTCGAATTCATAACCCACGCCGCGTTCCAGGGGTTCGACTTCGAAGACTACCCTGGCGTACTGGCCATGACCGCCCGTCTGCTTCTTGTGCGTATACTCGGCGCCAGACTTTTTAGTGATAGTTTCGCGGTAGGCCACGCGGGGAATCCGGGTCTCCGCCAGAATCTTGGCCTGGTTCTTGATCTTCTCCAGAATCATGTTGATCTGAAGCTCGCCCATACCCGCTATGACCGTTTCCTTAGTCTCGGTGTTGTAGGCTACCTGGAAGGTTAAATCCTCCTCGGCCGCCTTGTAGAGCAATTCGTTGAGTTTGTCCTCCTCCTTCTTGTTCGTCGCCGAAATGGCGATGAGGTGCACGGGGGTAGGCAGTTTGAGGGGATTGAAGGCAAAGGCTTTGTCCATGGCCGAGATAGTATCGTTAGTCTTGAGGCTGACGGACTTGGCAATGATGCCGATGTCGCCGGCGGCAAGGTTAGGGGTATCTACGATCTTCTTGCCTTGGGCCGTGTAGAGCTTTGAAAGCTTTTCCTTCTTGCCGTCCCTCACGTTGACGATTTCCAGGTCTGGAGCCAGGGTTCCGGTGATCACCTTGACAAAAGACAGGCGCCCCGAGAACTGGTCGATCTGTGTCTTGATGACAATGGCGGTGGCAGGCTTGGAAGGATCGACGCTTACTTCTACATCATTGCCTTCGGCATCCTTTACCTTCTCGGGATCCAAGGAAAGAGGGGAGGGGGCGAGGGCAAGGATAAAATCGAGGAGGGCGGCGGTGCCCGAGTTTTTAAGGCCCGATCCGGCGAAAGCCGGTATGATCTTGTTGGCGGCCAGGGCTTCCTTAAGACCTTTGAGCATTTCTTCCTGGCTCAGTTCGCCTTCTAGAAGATACTTTTCCATCAGTTCGTCATCACCCTCGGCTGCAGCCTCTGAAAGCTGCATCCGGGCTGTTTCTACCGCTTCCTTGAACTCGGCCGGTACCTCGGAGGCGACTTCCTTCGTTTCTCCGGACGCGGGTTTTACATAGGCCTTGCGGTTGATTACGTCGATAATTCCGTTAAAAGACGCGCCTTCACCCATGGGAATCGTTACTGGGACAGGATTTAGTTTAAATTTTTCCTTGATATCGGACAAAGCCGTATCGAAGGATGCACGTTCCTCGTCCATGCGCGTAATATAGACCATTCTAGGCTTGTTGCGTGAATTCAGGTTTCGCCAAAGCTTGATAGTCTCGATCTGTACGCCAGATCGTGCGTCTATAAGCACCAGGGCGCTTTCGCAAGCGCGGAAGGCGAGAATGACTTCGCCGACAAAATCCGATGAACCTGGGGTATCGATAAAGTTGATTTTTGTGTCACCTAGCACGCAGTGGGTTAGGGTAGAGCGCACGGAAATCTTTCTCGCGATCTCTTCTTCGTTATAGTCGCTGACCGTCTTGCCGGATTCGATTGTCTCAGGTTTGGAGATGGAGCCGCCCTGAAAGAGAATATGTTCCAGCAGCGTTGTCTTGCCGGTGCTTCCATGTCCGGCTATGGCAATGTTTCTGATACGGTCTGTTGCGAACGACATATATACTCCTTGCAGGGTGGATAATATGGTGGATCCTTAATTTTTTGTATAAGGAAACTCAAGTATTATAAATGATAATTGGTACCTGTCAACAGCCTTATTATATTGACACTGGCCTCTTTTTCGGTCTAGCGTAGCCCTGACCGTACGGGACGTAGC
>CAZHSK010000063.1:0-8341 GCA_964535235.1 uncultured Treponema sp.
TCCACATTCCGCCCAGTTGCAGATCCGAAACCCAGGATAGACTGGAAGGGCTTCTTGATATACCTCGAAAAGCCTTAAAAGCGTGCAACAGCGATGCCCTAGTCAGGTCGATTATCGCCATGAGAGAAATCAAGGAGCCCCGCGAAATTGCGGAGATAGAAAAGGCCGTGGACCTCACCGTACTTATGCATAAAAGCCTTGTGAGCGCCCTGAAGCCCGGATGGACCGAGGCAGAAGCAGCTGCCTGGGTGCGCCACGAGGCAGAGCGCAGGGGCTGCTCCCTCAGTTTTCCCTGTATCGCTACGCTGAGCGGCGAGATACTCCATAATCATGTCAGTAAGGCCGTATGCGACGAAAAATCATTGTTCCTTCTGGATGCTGGGGCTGAAGTTCCATCCGGCTACGCAGGCGACCTCACCACTACATTTCCCGTTGGACCTTCATTCAGCCCTAGGCAAGCGGATATCTATTCACTGCTTTTAAGTATTTTCGAAGGTGCCGTTGCGGTTATAAAACCTGATGTGCGTTTTTCCTTCGTCCACAGGATGGCCTGTCTTCATCTCAGCCGTGGCTTGAAGGAATTGGGGATTATGAAAGGAGACCCTGAGGAAGCAGTGGAAGAGGGAGCTCATGCGCTTTTCTTTCCCCATGGAATTGGCCATATGATTGGCTTGGATGTTCACGATATGGAACTCCTTGGCGAGGACAAGGTGGGTTACTCAAGCCAACTTAGAAGCTCGCAGTTTGGTCTTTCTGCCCTGCGCCTGGCCAAGCCTCTAAAGCCAGGAATGGTCCACTCCGTTGAGCCAGGCATATATTTTATTCCAGCGCTTATAGATAAATGGGAGGCTGAATCCCTTCATACATCCTTCATCGATTATGGCCAACTCCGCTCATGGAAACACTCAGGCGGAATGAGGATCGAGGAAGACTGGCTGGTAATGGAAAAGAGCGCCAGAAGGCTGGGATCCCACTTGGATAAGAGCCTGAAGGCAATCGAGAACGCAAGGAGCCGCCCATGAAGACTGTTTTCACTTCCACATTCCAGGATGAGGCAATGGTGGTGCTCAGTCTGCTTAAGTCCGCAGGCCTGGAGGGTACGCTGATGTCCAACTCGATGCTCAACATGAATCCTCTGTTTGTCATGGATATTCGCGGAGTGAGTGTCGTGGTCGCCGACGAGGATGAAGCCGATGCCCTGGCTTTGGTGGAGGATTATAAGGCTCGGAGCGTAAAAAGCCCCAAGAAGTGATGCTGATTAGGGAAGTTGGACCGAGGGGGCTCTGGTTTTCTTTCTGCCGTCTCTTTCCCTGAAAGGGTTTTTCTCGTACTTCATGAAGGTTTTATAGGCCGCACAGGCGGCGTAATACAGGTCAGGCCCCTTAAAAGAGGAAAACTCGTCGCAGCGGAAAAGCTCCAGAAGAAGTGGAAACCGCCTGTCGAAGACAATATCCTGAACCGAGGCTATTGGGATACGGGGAAGGGCGGCGGGCATCATGTGCCAGCGGATCATGAACGATACGTCTCCCGTAATTGCCTCATCGAAGCCTAAATCGCGCAGGAATCTCGCAGCCAGGGTTGCCCCTATTTCGGCATGTTTGTCGAAGCGGCGGCCCTCCCGGGCCGCCGAGCGGGCTTTGCCGATGTCATGCAGAAGTATGGCCAGTGAAAGGCGCAGATCCCTGCTTTTTCTATGGCCAAGAGCTTCCATGGTGTGGGACCAGCCGCCGCCTTCGGGGTGACAATCCTTGGCGTGATCCACCTGCACCAAGGCAGCTAGGTCTGGCCAAAATTTTTCCACGAATCCGCAATCCCGAAGGTACTCCAGAGCTACGGCCGAGTGCGGCCCTTGGAGAATGAGGCTGAGAAGGTCTTTTTGCCACAGGCGGGAGAGAGATGAAGGGAGCCCAGGTTTAATAAGTCTGGATGCATCCTTGATACCGAGACGGGAAAGAAAAAGGCTTGTTTCGAAAAGCAAGTTCTCCCCGTACTCGCCTTCAGGATCGAAAATACCCTGCCTCAAGTCTGAATACACTCCCCTTGGATCGTAATACCGCCCGTCTTGGGGATCTCGTCGAAAGTCTGTAACTGCCAGGCTACCAAGCCTCGGGCGTTCCAAATTATCGGTACAGAGAAATCGAAACGTTCCGGCATCGGCAAGCAGTTTGACACTCGCGTCGGCATAGGGCAGGGAGGGATACTCCAGGGATTCAAATACCCTGGCCAGATCCACAATGCTCCCTTGAACAAGATAGAAATGGGGATAGTTGGAGGATGAGAATCCACAATATGAATCCACCGCGGTGATACCATACTCCCTGAAAGGGATTCGGGCCGCCACAATGGCCTTGGCTGCTTCGGTCATCCATAGAAAGATACGTGCCTGGGAGAAAAAGGGCAATCAACCCCGGCCTGATCCTTGGCCATCGATCATGTTTTTCAGCATGGCAAGAAAATCGCTTTTGGGATCTACCGCAAATCTCAGAATTCTCTTTCCCTCAGGTCCTTCATAGTGGACATCGAAGGAAGAAAAGGGCGTTCCGAAAAGGAAATCCAGAATTTTCCTGGGAGGGGTTTCTACCAACAACATAGATGCGAAGGAGATGAACATGTCTTTGTTTCCATCTATGCTTACAGAAGCCGATGATGCCTTGAAGAGAGAGGAAAACCAGTTTTGTCCCAGAGTCTGTCGAAACCTAAGGCCTGTAGGGGATAAGACCAGGAGCCCCCAATCACCCCTGTCTTTCGGAGTACTGAAGCGCTGAGCCATGGTCCGGGCTATGACTTTTTCCCCTGTTTCCTTCTCAAAATTCGCCCAGAAAGCCTCGATGTTTTCTTCCATGCTTCCTCCAGCACGCCGAGTATATCACGACGGCAGATCAAGGTGCAGACTTGTCTTGGGAGGTCATTTTTATGTCCGCGACAATCCGCCGTACAATCCACGCGGCCATTATGTGCCCCGCCGCCTGTGGAACGAAGGGACTCGATCCTTGAGTCAACCTTTCCCGGCCTCTAGGAGCGAAGGAGCCGTCCATCAAAGCTGAGGTTGCGCTGCCAAACGTTTGTTCATTACTGTCAGAGCTGGATGCAACGGCGGAATCTCTTGAGAGTGCGACAGGCTTGACGGGAGTCTCGTCTGACCAGACTGCGGTGATGTCTGTGGTGATTCCCATATGTTTAAGCCTGGTTTTAAGACTTTTCGCCAAGGGACATCCCGATGTCTCCCAGATGCACCCGAGCTTGAGCCTTTCGGGTTCTAGGCGGCCGGCTGTCCCCATGGAGGAGATGAAAGTTAAGCCTTGGCGGCAGAGCTGGGCTAGAAGGTTAGCCTTGGCGTTGAGCGAATCCACGCAGTCGGCATGGTATTCGCTTCCTGGGTCAATGATTTCCTGGGCATCATTGCCTGAGAAGAAAAGGCGGCGCTCAATCACGGACACTGAAGGATTTATTTCCCTGGCGAAACGGCTGAATGCTTCTGTCTTGGCCTGGCCTATGCTCCCTCGATATCCAAAGTAGAGCCTGTTGAGGTTGCTCTCCTCTACGCGGTCAAAATCCACCACATAGAGGCGGCCTACTCCCGCCCTCACGAGATCCATTGCGCAGGCGGCCCCCACGCCACCCAGGCCGTAAATAGCCACGCTGGCCTTGTTCAAGGCATCCATGCCTTCGTCGCCCAGCAGAATAGCCGTGCGGCTCCTGAATCCTTGGGACATCGCCATGTCTAGTTCTCCAGTCCGAAAGCGCGTATAAAGTTTCTTCTAAGCAGCATTTCCATCTCCAGAGTTCCGATTTTCCTGGTGCCTGCCATGATTTTTACAATCTCATCCAAATGAGAAGTCCTGGTCCATTCGCTGCCCCGGGGCGGCTGCCATGGCGCGTCAGTTTCAGAGAGAAGCCTGTCTTCAGGGAGGGCTTTGCAGGATTCAAGACCATGAGCGGCCTGCCTGAGAAGGGGGGTGCCAAAAGAAAAGTACGCATTGATACCCTTTTCCAGAAAGGCCTTCGCATCATGGATTCGGCCCGGCCAGCCGTGAAAAACTAAAGAACGCAGTCGCCTTAGCTTTGGAGCATAGGCCAGGAGTATATCGGTAGCCTTGCGGGAGTGGATGAGGAGGGGCAGCCCGGCATCGATAGCCAGGGCAAGCTGGAATTCGAATATGCGGCCTTGATCCTCTAGGTTTTTTTCATTTCTGACCCACTTCGCCCTGTCTCCGAAAAACTCGAACCCAGCCTCACCTATGAAGGCTATACGCCGATTTTGGACAAGATCGGCAAGGTAATCTTGGGTATCGGTACGCAGGCTCTGGGGATGTATTCCAAAACCCATAATACTGCCCTTTAGTGCTGATATATAGTTTTCTGAGGCTTCGAGCTCTTCCCTGTCATGGCACACAGCAGCTCCGCGCCAGTCTTTGTCGATCAAGAGGCTTAGGAAATCTGGTTCCTTGTGCGCAAGATCAAGCAAGTGGAGATGGGCATCGCTTTGCATTGTCTCCATTGTCGCCGTTGTGCCTCCCGGGGTCAATGTGAAAAATTTTCTGAAAAGTACTTGAAAAATATTTTGTCGTAAACTATATTATGCAATACAAGGTATTTTTGAAATGGAGGATACTATGGAAGCGAAGCCAATGGAACTGAGGCGCGGAACGCGCTCGTTCCGGTCGCTGCTGCACGCGGTTTCCGGTGCAGTAAGATCCACAAGCCTCAGGCTTGTCCTGGGCCACTCCATGAATCGTTCCTTCGGTGATAGGATGAGGAAGGATTTCATGGATATGTACGGAAGGCCGGGCAAGCCGGATATGGTCTCAGACCGGAAATTTTCCGAGTTTTTCTCAGGCAGGCCCTGGGGCGGTATGTAGTACTCTCTGCTGCCCAAAAGGAAGGTTCGATGGAGAGGGATGAAGAACTCCTGGAAAAATGGAAAAGCCAATTCCGCAAGGGATTTCTCGAGCTCTGCCTTCTCGAGCTCCTGTCCGCCGAGGGCAGGAGCTATGGGTTGGCTATCATGGAGCGGATGAGGGAATTAGGCTTGGACATCAGCGAAGGCACTTTGTATCCCCTGCTCATGAGGCTGACTAAGGATGGCAGTATTGCCTCCAACTGGGAAACTCCCGAAGTTGGACACCCTCGGAAATATTACATCATCACCAGTCTAGGAAAGGCGTTGCTCTCCGCCATGATAGAGGAATACGATAAAAGCCAGGCTGTCAGGCTAAGCATTTCCAGGGGAGGAAGGGCAGAATGACACGAAGAGAATACATGGATGAATTGTCCCAAGGCTTGATTGGTTTCGATGAGGAAGCCCGTCGGGACATACTCCTGGAAATAGAAGACCATATCGACGAACTACGCAGGCAAAATCCCACTAGCAGTGAGGAAGAAATCGTAGCGGGTCTGGAAGCTCCGGGCAGTCTCGCTAAAAGCCTATTGCAGGAAGGGGAGGGCGTTATAGAAGGATCGGCCAAGGCTTCAAAAAGTTCCAGCAGCGAAGGCTCGGCGAGAAGCGAAGGCGAAAGATCGGGCAAGGCTAAAATAACTATCGACGGGGAAGATCTTAGCGATGTTATCAAAAAAGCTCTCGATCTGGCAGGCATGTTTCGCCGGAGCAAAGTCTTCAGGGAAAAAAGCGCAGACAGCCAGGGCACTGCGACCAGAAACCTCAACATGGAGAATATTTCCGTTGAGGGCATAGAAAAAATTGAAGTCCGCAGTAGAGCCAGCGATCTGAGAATCTTTCTCTCGCCGGCAGGGCTTTCAATCAAGGCCCATGGCGAAGAGCGTTCCGCCATTGAAATCGAAGATGACGAGAAGGGACTGCTCAGCATTTCCACTGGCATGGACCATCGAGAGCCGGAAAGCCTGGAACTCTGGATTCCCCTCTCGGTGGAAGAGCTTTCAATTCATAGCCTGTCAGGCGATGTCGAGGTGATCGACAGAGTCGGCGCCCTCGAAATTCAAACCGCGTCGGGCGATGTGGAAGTCCTGGCCTGCGACGGAGAAGTAAGGGTCTCCACCGCGTCGGGAGACATATCGATCAGCGGCTGTTCCCAATCCGTTCTAGCTAGAACCGCTTCGGGTAACCTTGATATCGAAACCGACTCCAGAGGAGGCGATATCTCGGCCAAGAGCGCCTCCGGCGATATACGTCTGCGCTATGACAGCGATTTCGACGCCCTTGTCTCATGGACCACCATATCGGGCTCGGTCGACTGCGACGCACGGCGTTCTGGTCCCCGGGAGGCCCTGCTCGGTTCCGGCCTTACCCCGGTAAAGCTTTCGACTAGCTCGGGCGACATCGAGATCCGCAGGTTTTAGTAAGCTGCGTTCAGAGATATCCCAACGCCTTGGCCTGGTTTGTCAGTTCATCCCTGAAGGCGGGGTTGGCGACATTTATAAGTTCCCTCGCCCGTTCCCGAACCGTTCTTCCCCGCAGGCGGGCTATCCCATGCTCGGTAACCACATGGTCCACCAGGCTTCGATGCAGCGTTACCGCTGAGCCCTCGGGCAGCGTGGGCACTATGGTCGATAGGCTGCCCTTTTTCGCTGTGCTGTAGCAGGCGATGATGCTTTTACCCAGCCCGTCGAAACCCGCCACCGCCCCGGTGGCCGTATCGGCCTGTCCCCCCGTGCCCGAGTACTGAGTGGGGCCGATGCTCTCGCTGGCGACCTGTCCGGTAAGATCCACCGAGATGCAGGTGTTGATCGACACCATCTTGGAGTTTTGGGCTACTACCGAGGGATCGTTCACCCAGCGGCCCCGCTGGAACTCCACGGCTACGTTGTCGTCCAACCAATCGTAGAACTTCCTCGATCCCATGGCGAAGGTGGTGATGAGTTTTCCCTTTTTCAAAGCCTTTTTCGCGTTGGTCACCACCCCCATCTCGTACAGTTCCATCATCGAGTCCACGAGCATTTCGGTATGAACGCCCAGATCCTTTTTATCCCTAAGGGCTAGGGCGGCGGCATTGGGAATGCCGCCAATGCCCAATTGAATGGTCGAACCATTGTCTACCAGCTCGGCGATGTGGGCTCCGATAGCCATGTCGGTTTCGTCGGGGTTGGGTGGAGGAAGGAAGGGCACTTCCTGGTCGTGCTCCACGAAGAAGTCCACCTGGGAGACATGAACCTGGGTATCCCCAAAGGTACGGGGCAGGCGGGGATTTACCTCTAGCACCACAGTCTCGGCAGCCTCGATCATATCTTTTTCATAGGTCACACCCAAGGAGAGAGAGACGAAGCCATGCTTATCCGGAGGTGTGCAGGTACCGAAGAAGAACGCTGGCCTGTGGGCGTGGATTCTGTCAGTCGCGGCCCTGTGGAGCATATTGGGTACGTAGGTCACTGTGCCGGTGCCAGCTTTCAGGGCTGCCCTGGAGCCGGGGGCGTGGAACCAGGATGCCAGCTCGAAATGCCCCTTCATATCGGGTTTCATGTAGAAATCGTAGGGCTTGAGGGTGAGCACCGAGAATACCCTGACATTCTCCACCTTGCCGGCTACTATATGAAAGCGTTCCATGCAGCCCTGGGGCTCTGAAGCGCACTGGCCGACAATGATATCACTGTCGCTCCTGATTTTTGAAACCACATCATCGATAGACGCGAGCTTGCGTTTGTAAACATCCAACCAATCCATGGAATACTCCTTACATACACTATAGAGCCAATTTCAAAAGTCAGTTAACTTTAAAAATTGGCTTTGAAGTTTCGTCCATTTTTATGCTAAAAGCATGAAAATGGACGAAACATACGCACCTTCAAGGTAGCTTTTGCAAAACTCGTCTGACTTTTGCAAAAGCCTCAATTTTATGGCGCATAAAGGGATTTCAGGCTGTTCGGACAGCTCTCCTTCCTTCCCTTCCTTCATTTCCTACAGCCTTATGAGCGATGCCCCCACGGCCAGGCCAGCACCGGAGGCTACCAGGACAATCAAATCGCCCTTGCGAACCCGTCCAAGGCTCAATGCCTCATGGAGGGCCATGGGAATGCAGGCAGAACCTGTATATCCATACTTGTCCATCACCGTGGTGGTTTTCTCCATGGGTTCGCCGAGAATTTCCATAACCTGGGCTATCACCGAGCGATTGATCTGTGTGAAGAAATAATGAGCGACTTCGGACTGGGGAATGCCAGCCTTTTCCAGTAGCCGTCGCACGAGGGGCGGCCAGAGTTTCACGTTCCTGTCCCCAGGAAGGCGCTGCAGTAATTCAAGCCCGAATTTTCCCTGATCCAGTAGTTCTTTGGTCACCGGTTTTTTCGTGCCGCCGGCGTATACCCCTACAAAATCCCACTGGGTGCCGTCAGCCCTAAATACGCCCTCCAGATAACCCGAGGCCGACTCCAA
>CAZHSK010000064.1:0-1337 GCA_964535235.1 uncultured Treponema sp.
CCTCATATGCGCCTCTTTTTGTTGGATATGGGCTGCGCATTCATCATTTCCCTGGTCGATCTGAGCTTTCCCCTTCTATCACGGTATTCTTTGAACACCCTCATTCCCCAAAAAGCCTGGAGCGCTTTCGGCCTTCTTATCGGTTTAAGCGCCTTGGCCTTTGTGATGCGGGGCTTCCTGCATT
Source organism: uncultured Treponema sp. (assembly GCA_964535235.1). Lineage (GTDB taxonomy): Bacteria > Spirochaetota > Spirochaetia > Treponematales > Rectinemataceae > UBA2256. The sequence goes on from CAZHSK010000064.1 coordinate 185, forward strand.
ACATAGTCACCTACTGGGGCCACCTTTTAGGGGTCAGAATGGAGACGGACATACGAAAAGACCTCTTTGTCCATCTGCAGAGACTTCCCTTTTCGTTCTACGACAAGACCAGGACAGGCCACCTCATGTCCAGGGTGGTGAGCGATCTTTTCGAGATTGTCGAACTGGCCCACCATGGCCCCGAGGACCTTTTTATCTCTGCCATAACCCTGACAGGCTCATTTATAGCCATGGCCTTTATCTGGTGGCCTCTGGCGGCGGTGCTGGCCGTCTTCGTGCCAGTAATCGTCATTTTCACAGCCCGGAGAAGAAAGGTTCTGGCTCAGGCGGCTTTGGATGTCAAACAGAAGACCGCGGGCATCAATGCCAATTTGGAAAGTTCGATTTCTGGCGTGCGGGAAACCAAAGCCTTCGCCAACGAGGATTACGAGGTTGAGAAGTTCCTGGAAGGCAACGGCCGTTACCGCCAGGCTCGGGGCGTGTATTACAAGGCCATGGGGGTCTTTCACGGGGGCATGGAGTTCGCCACCAGTATCCTTCATGTCATCGTGCTGGCCTTGGGCGGCTATTTCGTGATGAAAGGCAAGATGAACTATGCCGATCTCATCGCCTTTACCATTTACGTGAGCACCTTTTTGCAGCCGATAAAGCGGCTGGTGTCCTTTTTCGAGCAGTACTCCACCGGCATGGCGGGCTTCGATCGTTTCGTGGAGCTCATGAGGGTGGAGCCGGACATTCAGGACAAGCCCGGGGCCATCGAATTGAAGAACCCCAAGGGCGAGATAGAGCTCTCTGACGTTTCCTTCTCGTACAACAACTCGGTGAGGGTCCTGTCGGGAGTGAATTTAAAAATAAAAGCGGGCATGAAGCTGGCTATCGTCGGACCCTCCGGGGGAGGCAAGACTACGCTCTGTAGGCTTATCCCCAGGTTTTACGAGATTCAGGGCGGTTCTATAAAAATCGACAGCATGGATATTCGGGACCTGAGCCTTGCCTCGCTCCGGGAGAATATCGGTATTGTGCAGCAAGATGTTTTTCTTTTTGCGGATACCATCAAGGAGAACATCCGCTACGGCAAACTGGACGCCACGGACGAGGAAATAATCGCCGCGGCCAAGCGTGCCAATATCCATGAATTTATACTTACCCTGCC
>CAZHSK010000064.1:1437-8000 GCA_964535235.1 uncultured Treponema sp.
CGGGACGCCGACGAGATTATCTATATCGATGACGAGGGTATCAGAGAGCAGGGAACGCATAGAGGGCTACTGGAGAACCAAGGGGCTTATGCAGAACTTTATAAGGCTCAGTTCGGCGATCTGGCGCCCTTGAGTTAAGCAACGGTATTCTTTCGCCTTGCGCCCTTTATACCTTTGCCGATAACTAGCAGATTCTGTTCAATTCGATGAGCAATAAATTTTCTTCGTTTCAAGCCCAAACCTAATTGTTGAAGACGAGCCGTTTCCTCGGCCGAATCGGCCGGGGCCGCGCCGCCGTAGACTTCTTTTTCCAGGGCGTGGGCTATGGGGAGGGCGCGGCCCCGGGCGGCTTCGAAGGTAGCATCCAAGCGCAGGGCGTATTCCCGGGGCGTCTCGCTAGGCTTCCGCGGCTCTCCGCCGGCGCGCCCGGCTGCCAGAAGCCTCCTGTACGCCTCAAGCGCCGGACTAAGCCGGGCGCGCCTTCTCGCCAGCCTTCGTAGTCGCGCGATCAGCCTCAGCATAGCCGCCAATAATGCTTTTAGCCAAAAGAAAATGGAAGCACTCCTATCCGTGACCTGCCTTTTCCTTGTCCGAGAACCCAAAAATCTGATGAGCAGCCAGAGAAGGAGCAAAAGAATCGCCAGGGCTAGCAGGGAAAGAAAGCCTACAACAATCCACATGACGACAGAGGGCATCTCATTTCCCGCCTCCTCCGCCATGGGTGGTGGCTTGAAGCCCTCGGATACAGTTTCTGCTGCAACAGCTTTGCGCTTTCCCGAAAATAGCCAGACCAGGATATCTGCCAAAACCTTGAACACGAACCCCGATGCTTGTTTCAAGCCTTCGGCCGCGGCCTTGGCAGGCTCGAAGAGGGCTGGTAAAAGGAGGATAATGGCCAGGGCTCCTAGAAGAAAGACCGCAGCCGCCGCAGCCGTCATGGATCCCCTGGAGCGACGGGAAAGGCCTCCCCGTCTGCCTTCTTCCGCCTTTACGCTCCCCAGGGCCAAGATGCCGAATATGAAAAATGGGATAGTCAGTCTGGGCGGAAGGGAATTTTCCAGCTTAACCAGGGCTGTAAAAGAAAACGTAGCCAAAAATAAAAGCAGCCCCTCATCGAAGCGTAGAGCTGTGAATTCGTGACCCCCGTCCTGGCGTCCCAGCCATAATGCCCTGAGCCAATAGACTGCCAGGGCACCGGCTATGAAAATCTGCGGTGAAAGCCCTCCTGGCCTCCCCAAAAGTGCCAGCCAATCGCCGCCCGCCGAACCATCGATTAATAGGACCAGAAAGAGAGAACCGCAAAACGCCGCGAGCTGGATCAAAAAGTAGAAGATGACCCTCATGCCCGTGGATTTGAGGCCGCGTTCCAGGATCAGGGCGAGGAAAAACGCCAGGCTGAGGGCCAGAAGAGGCAGAGGAGTGGAGGGAATGAGAAAAAAGTATGACGCGAAGCAGTGGAGCTTGAGCAGTTCCATCGCGGCAAGAAAAAAGCCGGATGCCTTCATGGGCTTTCATCCCCATGGGTGCTCGCTTCCTGAATGGCCTTTCCCTGGATGGCTTTTTCTAGCTCGAGGCTGTCCTGGGCGATGACCGCGTCGAAGAATGTGCAGGGCTGCAGTGCCGCCGCCTCGTCGCGCTTGCTCCTCTGGGCAAAGACGAAGAAAACCCTGTCCTTTCTTGGAAAGGCCAGGTGAAGGTATTTTTTTGCGTAGTCCCCGCCTTCCCTGGCGATGATCAGGTATCCCGAGCCCTGGCTGCCTGAACTGGCGATCAGGGGGAGCATGGCCTGGCCGGGGGAATTGGACCAGCGCGCTAAAAGCTCCAGGCACATGCCCAGATGATCAGGCCCCCTGCCCAGAGGAAGGATGGGCGAAAAACCCTCTACCTTCCGATCCGTGGCAATGGAAAAGAAAGCCCCTTCTTCGGAAAAGAAGGAGGCCAGGGAAGCGGCCACTTCCAAGGCATACTCGAATCCTTCCCTGTCCTCGACCTTGGCGAAGCCTTCGCCATCCACGAGGATCATGACTTTATGCTCCATGCTGGGCTGGAATATCTTTTCCTGCAGTTGATTGAGCCTGGCGCTGGCCTTCCAGTGAATCGCCCGGGCTGATTTTCCGCCCGTATACTCCCTTGTGCCTTCGTACCAGGCGGGATCTTCCACAATGCCTTCCGTGGTTTGGCTGCCCAGATATTCCCTGAAGGGCAGATCCAGAGCTGTCAGCGCATGGATCTGGGGGTATACGATGATGCTCTGTCCTAATGCAATGCGTCGCTCCCTTCTGTATAGATCCAGTATGTCTCCCGCGCTCAAGGTAGCGGGGCCTAGGCGGTAGACGCCCCTTCGCTCGGCCTTGAATCGCCAGGTACCGGTGATTTTTTCAAAGGGAAGGAGGGAGCATTCACCCTCCAAACCTTCCTTTGCCAGCGCAATGATGGCTTCGGGGTGGGCCAGGGAAAGAGTGATCCAGACAGGAAGCAGTTTGGCGTTGGACAGTTCCCCTGCAAGGCCAAACTCGTCCCCCCGGAAGAGCCTGCGCGCATCGAGGGAGAAGTTGGCGTGAAGCCTGGCAAGGCCGAGCCTTCCGTTAAGCCGTAATGCCGCCATGAGGACGAAAGCGATGATAGCGAAACCGGCCAGGGCCTTGGACGAAGCAGCGGTGGCGATAAAAGCCAAGATGCCCAGCAGAACCAGGGAGATGGGAATTACAAAATAGCTGGAAACACTATAAGAAGCCTTGTCGAATTTCATGGAAGGCTTTTACACCGGTGAGGGCAGGGGAAGGGTGGCTATAAGTTCCTCTATGATATCCTCAGCCTTTACACCCTTGGCTCTTTCCTCTTGGCGCAGAATAATCCTATGAGTTAGTACCGGTACCGCCAGTTCCTTGACATCGTCGGGTAGGGCAAATTCCCTGCCCCGTACCAGCGCGAGGGCTTGGGCCGAGCGTGTAAGCCCCAGGGAACCTCTTGGGCTGGCTCCGTAGCGAATCTTGGGATGTTTTCGTGTGGCCCCTACCAGATCGGTGATGTACTCCCTCACGGGCGCCGAGACGATTACGTTTTTTCTCTCCGCCTGGAGTGCGAGGATTCTTTCGGGGCTGGATACCGCGCTTAAATGCACCATGGGATCCTGGCTGATAAAGCGCTCGAGGAGACTCAGCTCCTCCTCCCGTTTAGGGTAGCCAAGGTGAATTTTCATGAGAAAGCGGTCCAGCTGGGCTTCCGGAAGAGGAAAGGTTCCCTCCAGCTCTATGGGATTCTGGGTCGCGATGACAAAAAATGGCTTCGGCAGTTCCAGAGTCCGCCCGTCCACTGTCACCTGACCTTCTCCCATGCTCTCCAGAAGGCTGGCCTGGGTTCTGGGTATTGTCCTGTTGATCTCGTCGGCGAGGAGGACATTGGACATTACGGGGCCTGGATGAAAGACGAATTCTCCGGTCTTCTGATTGTAGATCGATAGACCTGTCACGTCTGAAGGCATGAGGTCGGGAGTGCATTGGATACGCTTAAAACTGCCACCGATACTCCTGGCCAGGGCTTTGGCCATGAGAGTTTTTCCCAGGCCTGGCACATCTTCCAGAAGGATGTGCCCCCCTGCCAGAAGGGCGACTGTCATGAGCTCCAGAGCCCTGAGCTTGCCCACGATAACCTGGGATGCGTTTTCAATAATCAAAGCGCTTTCGTTCATTGCCTACCTTCGAGCTGTAATAATTTTTGAATTCTGATACGTTCGACCTCGGTCATGACCCGGTCTATGTCTATACTTGTGAATTCACCGTTCTTGTACAATACCTTCCCATCCACCATGGTGAGGACGATATCGCCTGGATCTGCGGCATGGAAGACCGACACTAGGGGGTCGTAGACTGGTCGCATGTGGGGAGTATCCATGTTGAAAATGATGATATCGGCCTTCATACCCACTTCGAGGGCGCCGCAGTCTGTCCTGCCCTGGGCTGAGGCTCCGTTTCGGCAGGCCATCTGTAAAAGGCTGGGCGGCCCAAAGGCCAGAGGGTTCCCGGTAAGGCCTTTCTGGAGTAGGGAGGCGAGACTCGCTTCTTTGAGAAGGTTGAGGTTGTTGTTGCTAGCCGCTCCGTCGGTGCCCAGGCCTACGCGGATGCCTCTATCCATAATTTTCTGTATCGGCGCCATACCCGAAGCCAGCTTCAAATTGCTAGCCGGGCAATGGGCGAGGCTTATTCCCTTTTCTGCGAAGATGTCCAGGTCTTTATCTTCCAGCCAGACACCGTGGGCAGCGATTGTCGGTACCTGGAAGAGACCGCAGGAGTTGAAAAAGGCCGTAGGCGTGAAGCCGCGCTTGGCCTTGCAGGCCTCGTGCTCGTCCTTGGTCTCTGAGAGATGTATTTGAAGCCGAAGGCCTTCCTTTACGCAGAAGTCGACGATCTCTCTGCCGAAGCGCGCATCGCCGAAGGTGTACTCCGCATGCACCGCCGCGTCGGCGATCAGGCGCCCGCTTGAGTCAGCTCGTGCTGCATCTAAAAGAAATCGAGTTCCTTCATAGGCTCTGGAATCGGACAAGCCTATGCTTTTAGGCGCCGTGGAGTAGCCGTGGGAGAGATTGGCTTTTATGCCGCTCTCCCCAACCGCCTTGGCGATGCCCGGGGTGAGGAGGTACATGTCCGAAAAGGACACCGTACCTGAGGCCAGCATTTCGGCAATGCCCAGGAGGCTGCCCCAGTAGCAGTCTTCTTCGGTGAGCAGGGCTTCAAAGGGAAAGACCCGCTGGAAGAGCCAGGTTTTCAAGGGAAGGCCTTCGCCGTAGCCCCGGAGGAGGGTCATGGGAACATGGGTGTGGAGGTTGTAAAAGCCCGGCAAGGCTAGCTTGCCTCTGCCGTCGTAGACTTCAGCAGGCCGCTCGGGGGCCGAGGTCGTCCTGGCAGAGTGCTCGGCCGCTTGAGCGGGCGGCGCTTTCGCGCCTTCGCTGGGACTGATCGAAACAATCCTGCCGCCCTCGACGAGAATATCCCTTCCTTCCAGGATTTCGCCCGAAGCGCTGGCCAAGGAGATATTCTTAAAAACAAAGCGTTCAGACTCACGAGGCAGAGGCATCAAAGGGTCCTCAATAGCGCCTCGATCAGAGCTTTAAGCCTGCCCGAGGCCTCGGTGGCGGCCACCGATACCTCCTCGGCCGATACCTTGCCGGGCGTTACGCCGGCGGCCATGTTGGTAATGAGGGAAAGCCCCAGGATATCCATACCGCAGTGAGCGGCGGTAAGGGCTTCGGTGACGGTGGACATCCCCACAGCGTCCGCGCCCAGGATTCTGGCCGCCCGTATCTCCGCCGGGGTTTCGAACTGGGGTCCTCCAAAATAGAAATACACACCTTCCCGCACCCTGTCCTTAAGGCCGAGGGCTTCGGCTTGGGCCATGGCGAGGGATCGCAGGGCGGGGCTGTACATGCCTGTTACATCGAAGAAGCGGGGGCCGAACTCCGGAATGTTGGAACCCCGCATGGGACTGCCCGAGGCAAACTTGATGTGATCGCGGATCAGCATGATATCCCCAACTCGGAAGCCCTCGTTGACTGCCCCCGCTGCGTTGGTGAGGATGGTCCGCTTGACTCCTAAAAGCTTGAGCACGCGCATGGGGGCCGCCAGTTCCTCGAAAGCGTAGCCTTCATAATAGTGGAAGCGTCCGGACATACAGGCGACATACTTGCCCGCCAGGGTACCGAATACGAATTTCCCCGCGTGGGATTCCACGGTGGAAACAAGGAAATTGGGGATATCCTTGTACTCCACTTCCACCGGATTTTGTATCGCTTCGCCCAGGGATCCCAAGGACGAGCCCAGCACCAGTGCGGTCTGGGGGCGTTCGGGCAGCTTTTCCAGGATATAGTCGGCGCTCTTTCTATAATAATCGATAGAATATGGGGACATGGCTTTCTCCTCGACAATGCAAACATTCTACACCAGCCGAAGGCTTCTTCCAACCGCAACTTTTCGTACAGTAGATCCCCTGCCAGCGCTGGTTGTCCGAAAAGCATTATAGAGCCTATACTGAGCCCATGGGGAAGTATCGCGCATGACAGTCTCAGGATCGAAGGATTGGGAAAAAAAGGCTAGCGTCATGGTGGTAGACGACACCCAGGAGAATCTTGTCCTCTTGGCCACCATACTCCAGCCCGAGGGTTATAAGGTAATGACTCTCCCGGACGGCAAAATGGCCGTGGATGCGGCTCGGCTGCGAAATCCCGATCTTATTTTGATGGATATCATGATGCCGAAGATGGATGGCTATACGGCCTGCGGTATCCTTAAAGCCGATCCCAAAACAGCTTCAATACCGATCATTTTTTTAAGCGCTCTTTCGGATCCGGCGGATAAAATAAAGGCCTTCGAAAAGGGCGCGGTGGACTATATCACCAAACCATTCAACGTGATGGAAGTGCGGGCGAGGGTGAGTGTGCACCTAGAGCTAAAATCACTTCGTGCAACTCTGGAGGCGCACAACGCGCAGCTCCAAGAAAAGGTGCGGCAACAGGTGGAAGAGCTATCCCAGGGCCACCTTTCGCTTATCACCACCATGACTAAGCTGGCCAC
>CAZHSK010000065.1:0-7967 GCA_964535235.1 uncultured Treponema sp.
AGTCTAGGCAAGCCTGCGAGCAGTAAAGTGGGTTATCGTATAAAAGCCGGACAAAAGGAGTATCCATGGGATCGGCAAAACGTGCGGCCAGCCTTCTGCTCGAAGATGGCACAGAGTTCTTGGGCCAAGCCTTCGGAGCTCTGAACGGTACTACAGGGGAAGTTGTCTTCTCTACCGGTATGGTTGGCTATCCCCAATCCCTGACCGATCCGTCCTATAAGGGCCAGATCCTTGTGCTCACGTATCCGCTGGTAGGCAACTACGGCGTTCCCTCCGGAGGAGCGGATCGCTACGGAATTCCCCTACATTTTGAATCGGAAAAAATTCAGGTCTCAGGTCTGGTTATCTCCGAATTGAGCGAGGAACATAGTCATTACAGCGCCAGGCAAAGCCTCTCCGATTGGATGGCTCAGGAGGGTATTCCGGGCATCACGGGCATAGATACGAGGGCTCTTACTCAATTGCTCCGCGAAGAAGGGGTAATGAGGGGGCGAATTTTAGTGGATGGCTGTCCAGAGCCTCTAGAGGAAGAGCTTTCGGAGGAACATCCGGTAGCTGAGGTATCCTGTGTTTCGCCTAAACTCTATGAGGGGAAACCTGGCGGGCCCACAATAGCACTCGTAGACTGCGGGGTGAAAGCTAATATTCTGAGGATAATGCTGACATCGGGAGCTAGCGTGCTACGTCTGCCCTGGGATGCTGACTTGAGAAATATGGAGTGCGACGGCATTTTCATATCCAACGGTCCCGGCGATCCCAAGGCTTGTACTAAAACCATAGCTGGAGTGCGGCGGGCGCTTCAGGGCGATAAGCCCATCTTTGGCATATGTCTGGGCAATCAGATCCTGGCCCTGGCCGCTGGGGCAGATACCTTCAAACTGCCATACGGACACAGGGGGCAAAACCAGCCAGCTTTGGAGGTAGGCGGTAAACGCTGTTTCATGACAAGCCAGAACCATGGCTATGCCGTGAGGCCAGAAACGATTCCCCACGGCTGGGAACCCTGGTTTGTCAATGCCAACGACGGCACGATAGAAGGCTTGCGAGCTAAAAAGAAACCTTTCAGCGCCGTGCAGTTTCATCCCGAAGGCTGCCCTGGGCCTCGGGACACGCAGTTTCTCCTGGAAGCCTTCATTCACCAGGCCGCAGTCCGGGCGGGAAGGAAGGGAAAATAACATGAAAAAACCAGGAAAGGTTCTCGTGCTCGGGTCGGGAGGGCTCAAGATCGGCCAGGCCGGCGAGTTTGACTATTCCGGTTCCCAAGCCCTGAAGGCGCTGCGTGAGGAGGGCATAAAGACGGTCCTGATCAACCCCAACATCGCCACAATCCAGACTAGCGAGGGCATGGCAGACTCCACCTATTTTCTCCCGGTTACCCTGGAATTCGTCAAGAAAGTCATTGAAAAAGAAAGGCCCGATGGGATTCTCCTGGCCTTCGGGGGGCAGACGGCCCTCAATTGCGGCATACAGCTTCATGATGAAGGCATCCTGTATAAATATGGCGTAGATGTCCTGGGTACTCCGGTAGAGGCCATACGCCTAACGGAGGACAGAGAACTCTTCGCAGAGCGCTTGCACAGCATAGGAGCTAAGACACCCAGAAGCGAGGCCGCGCTCTCGGTGGAGGATGCCTGCCGGGCCGCCCGGGATATAGGCTATCCGGTGATGGTGAGGGCCGCGTTCGCCCTGGGAGGGGCTGGCTCGGGGCTCTGCAGAAATGAAAAACAGCTCATTTCCCGTTGCGAAAAGGCCTTCTCCCTTTCACCCCAGGTGCTGGTGGAGGAATGGCTGGGGGGCTGGAAGGAAGTGGAGTACGAGGTGGTCAGGGACTGCCATGACAACTGCATCACCGTCTGCAATATGGAGAACTTCGATCCCCTGGGCATACATACGGGGGAGAGCATTGTCGTGGCTCCCTCCCAAACCCTCACTGACAGGGAGTACCACCTTTTACGCTCCGTAGCCCTCCAGGTTATCCGCAGCATTGGCATTGTGGGCGAATGTAATATCCAGTACGCCTTGGATCCTGTTTCGGAGGAATACAGGATTATAGAGGTTAACGCCAGACTCTCAAGATCCTCGGCCTTGGCTTCCAAGGCCACGGGCTATCCCCTGGCCTATGTGGCGGCCAAGCTTGCCCTGGGATTATCCCTGGCCGAAATCCCCAACAAAATAACCGTGGCCACCATGTCCTGCTTCGAGCCGGCCTTGGATTACTGTGTGGTTAAAATTCCCCGTTGGGACTTGGGCAAGTTCAAGGAAGTGGATACCCATCTGGGAAGCGAAATGAAATCCGTAGGCGAGGTGATGTCCATAGGCAGAACCTTCGAGGAAGCCTTGCAGAAAGCCATAAGGATGACGGGCACAGGAGCTCGGGGATTAAGCGATGAAAGCCGCCTGATGGACAAGGACTATACATCACTCAAGACGGCCCTCCGCCAGCCTACCGATCGTAGGCTTTTCGCGATATACAAGGCATTTGCCGAGGGCTGGACGGTCGATGCGGTACATAAGGCTACCAAGATAGATCCCTGGTTTCTGGGCAGGATCTCTGCGGTTCGCAAAGTGGAGGAAAAGCTCCGTGCCATGGCCGCTTCGGGCAAGACCAAAGGGCAAGCCTTTGTGGATTTGCTAAAGACCTCCAAAAAAATGGGCTTCTCCGATGAAGGTTTGGCATCGATTCTGGGCAAGAAGGAACAGGAAATCAGGGCCTTTAGGGAAGCCAAGGGAATCCTGCCCTTCGTGAAGCAAATAGATACCTTGGCCGCAGAGTATCCAGCCGAAACCAATTACCTCTACGTAACCTACTCGGGCACTAAGGATGATGTAGCCCCCTCGGGCGCTGGCATCATAGTGCCTGGATCTGGTCCTTATAGGATCGGCTCTTCGGTGGAGTTCGACTGGTGCTGCGTCAATGCCATTCAGACAGCCCGCGGCCTGGGACGCCGCACTATCATGGTCAACTGCAATCCTGAGACGGTGAGCACAGACTATGATGTCTGCGATAGGCTCTACTTCGAGGAGCTTAGCCTGGAGAGGGTTCTGGATATCTATGAGTTCGAGAGGCCTGAAGGGGTGATACTCTCCATGGGCGGGCAGATTCCCAACAACCTGGCCATGAAGCTCTACGACGCGGGGGCTGTGGTTCTTGGCACTTCAGCATCCAACATAGACAGGGCAGAGGACAGGAACAAGTTTTCGGCGCTTTTAGATGAACTGGGAGTGGATCAGCCCGAATGGAAGGATCTCACTACCGTAGAAGACGCGGCCGCCTTTGCCAGTTCTGTGGGCTATCCTGTGTTAGTCAGGCCCAGTTATGTGCTTTCCGGAGCTGCCATGAACGTAGCCTGGGACGAACACAGCCTCAGGAAATTCCTGGGTCTTGCGGCTGATTTGTCGCCCGAATATCCCGTGGTGGTGTCCAAATTCATAGAGAACTCCAAGGAAATCGAAATAGACGCGGTGGCCAAGCGGGGTAGGATAGTCTATCACGCCATCACCGAGCATATTGAGAATGCGGGCGTCCATTCCGGCGACGCGACGGTGGTGCTGCCGGCCCAGAGGCTCTATATAGAAACAATTCGTCAGATCCGCAGGATCACTGAGAAGATAGCCGCCGAACTGGAGATTACCGGGCCATTCAATATTCAGTTCATCGCCCAGCGGAATAAAATTAAAGTTATTGAATGCAACCTGAGGGCTTCCAGAAGTTTTCCCTTCTGCTCCAAGGTCTCAAGAGTAAACATGATAGACTTGGCCACTAGGGCCATTCTGGATGCCGAATTGCCCAAGACGGCTTCCTCGGCTTTGGACCTGCCCTGGGTAGGGGTAAAGGCAGCCCAGTTTTCATTCTCCCGCCTGCATGGAGCCGATCCCATCCTGGGGGTGGAAATGGCCTCCACCGGCGAGGTGGGCTGTATAGGGACCGACCTGGACGACGCATTTATGAAAGCGCTCCTCTCGGTGGGCTATCAGATTCCCAAGAAAAACATACTCCTGTCCACGGGCCCTCTTCAGGACAAGCTCGAATTTTTGGACAGCGCAAAAAAGCTTTCCGCCATGGGGTATTCTCTTTTCGCTTCAGGCGGAACCGCCCGGTTTCTCGCCACCAACGGCCTGGCCTGCACGCGCCTGCATTGGCCCTTGGAAAAGATCGAGCCTAATATCGCCACCATGCTCAAGGCTCGGCAATTCGATCTGGTTATCAATATTCCCAAGAACAATGAGGAGAGGGAGCTCAAGAACGAGTATCTCATACGACGGGCAGCCATAGATTTCAACATTCCCCTTTTTACGAATATCAAGGTGGCCAAGCAGTTTATTGACGCGCTGGAGAGCCACAGGATAAAGGGCTTTGAAATCAAGGCTTGGGAGGAGTATCGCTAAAGGCTTTCAGATGGAGTATAGTGAATCACCATACTCCCATGAAGGCGCACAACGCTACTTATACGACGAAAGTTCTCGCTTATGTAGCCTCTGAAAAACGGTACGCCGCCACTGGCCTGATGACAATGCTGGCTATCGCCGCCGGGAGGGTAGTTCAGCCCCTGATCCTCAGGGCTATTATCGACCGAGCCGTGCCTGCCGGCGACACAGGCCTCCTCCTACGCTACGCCGGCCTCTATCTCCTTTTGGTGCTCGGCTCGGGCTTTCTGGGCTATGCAGGATCTATCCAGATGGCCAAGCTCGGTCTTTCGATAGTTACAAGGATCAAGCAGGATCTGTTCTCCCGCTTTCTGCGCCTCCCTGTCTCCTATTTCGATGCCCATCCAGTGGGCGAACTCATGGCCAGAACCGAGAACGACACAGAGAAAATCAGGGATCTTTTTTCTTCTCTTGGACTTACCTTGGTGGTGAGCGTTCTCATGATGGGAGGGATGTTCTTTGTAACATCCCTTATTGCCCCGTTATTGTCCTTGGCGATGCTGGGGGTGGCTGCAGGCTTTTTAGCCGTTCTCCTGCTTTTCTATAAAAGAATCATCGGGCTCTACGAGTCCTCCCGTTCCCTCTACGCGTCCATCGTGGCCAAGCTCACAGAATTCGTCCAGGGGATGGAAATTCTGAAGGCATTTAACCGCCGTGAATGGGCCGAGGGAAGCCTGGATGAGGCGGGAAGGAAAAAGCGAGATAACGACACTAAAGTATCATTGCTGGAATTTTCGGCCAGTTCGGCCTTGGAAGCCATGGCTGGGCCATTCTTTATCGTCGTCTTGATACTGCTCTACGGCGAAAAGGTCGCTGCCGGCTCCATGAGCCTAGGCACCCTGTTGCTCTTTATCGAGTACGGCGCTTCCCTTATGCGGCCTGTCCTTGAGATCGCCGAGAGCCTTAGAAGAATACAGCAGGCGAAAGCCTCGATGAACAGGATTTCCTCGACCATGGCGCTGGAGCCAGAGTCCAGCGCCTGGGGGGTCAGGCCGGCCGCTCTGGATAAAGAAATTCGCTTCGATTCGGTATGGTTCTCCTACCGGGGAGAGGATTGGATTCTCAAGGATATATCCTTCAGCCTTCCCAAGGGCAGCACGACGGCGATCGTGGGTTCATCGGGCTCGGGAAAGTCCACCACGATAGGCTTGCTCTGTGGTTTTGCAAAGCCCCAGAAAGGATTTTTAAGCCTGGATGGCTGCAAATTGAGCGACTTGGACTTGGAATCCTGGCGTCGGAAGATAGGGCTCGTCCTCCAGGATGTCTACCTTTTTCCCGGAACCGTTCTGGACAATATTAGAGTCTATAACGAGGAGATTAGCCCCCAGCGGGTGCAAGAGGCTCTAGATCAGGTACATGCCTCGGAGTTTGTGGCATCCCTGCCCGAGGGCATCATGACAAATCTCTGGGAACGGGGAGGAAATCTTTCGGCCGGGGAAAAACAGCTTTTAGCCTTTGCCCGCGCCCTCTGCGCCGATCCTGAACTGGTCATTCTGGATGAAGCCACCTCCTCGGTGGATATGGAAACAGAGGAAAAAATCCGCTCTAGCCTGGCTACTCTTCTTGCAGGAAGGACTTCGGTGATCGTAGCACACCGGCTCTCCTCGGTTATCCATGCCGACCAGATACTTTTTTTCTCCCAGGGAAGAATTGCAGCCCGAGGAACCCACGGCCAGCTCTACAAAGATTTTCCCGAGTACAAGGAATTGGTGGACAGGCAGTTTGTCGCCAGGAGCGCCCGATGAAACTCAGTAAACACCTGGCCTGGATTTGGGGAGTCTGGCGACAGAAAAAGGGGCTTATTCTCCTTCTTCTATTTTTAAGCCTTCTGTCTAGCCTGGTCGCCGTAAGTCTACCACTGCTCACCAAGTCCCTCCTGGACCTACTGGAGAACGCTGTCACATCCACCAGAAAGGAGGGGCTTGAAACCGGTCTTACTAGGGCAGCCCTTTATTTTTCAGCCCTGGGTCTGGCTGCCTTTGTTGCGGGTTTCTTTCCCGGTGTCAGGGGCGCTATCAACAATATCTTCGATTACCTGATACGAAAGCGCTATTTTTCGTCGGTGGCCGAAAAGGATTACCGTTTCTTTTCGGCCTTCAGCTCTCCAGACATAGTTACCAGGCTGAGTTCGGACATCAATGATTTTCCCAAGCTGGCCTGGTTCCTCTGCTCGGGCATATTCAGGGCGGTGGAATCGGGTTCGAAAATAATTTTCTGCGCCGTCGCCATGACGATCCTGGACTGGCGGCTGGCTATCTTTTCCTTTCTCTCCCTTCCGTTGATGCTGGTCATCTTTTCTAGAGTCCAGTCCAGGATCTATGACAGGGTAAAGAAGAATGAGGAAGCGATCTCCTCGGTCAACGAGCAGCTAGAATTGAGTTTTTCCGGAGTGCGGATACTAAAATCCTTCACCTCCGAGGCAAAATACGACCGTTTCTTCGCCGACGTGCTGAAACGGCGCTATGAAACCGAGATGGGAGTTGCCAGGCTGGACACCTTTCTGAACACGTTCTATCAAAATATCAACTACTCCGCGCAGATAGCCCTCATATTCGCCGGTGGTCTTATGGTGGTCAGGGGAAGGACGAGCATTGGCACCTTTTACGCTTTCTACAACTATCTGAACCTTCTCATCTATCCCATGCTGGATATTCCCCAGCTTTTTATCTTCGGCAAACGTGCTTTCGTGAACATTGATCGCCTTAAGGAGATGGAGGACTTTCCCGCGGAAAGCGCCGGAGCCAGACACGAAGATGAAAGTACGCCTTTAAAATCGATTTCCGGATTCGAGAAAATTACCGCGGAGGGTATCTCTTTCCGCTATCCCGGCAGAGAGCAACCCGCCTTAAATAATTTGTCTGTAGAGTTCAGGGAGAGGGAGAAGATCTTGATCGTCGGCGGTGTAGGGAGCGGTAAAACCACTTTGCTGAAGACTATCGCCGGCCTGCTCTCTCCCCAGGAAGGCAGTCTTGGTATTGACGGAGTGCCTCTTCGGGAGCTTTCAGTCTCTTCATGGGCCGCTATCCTGGGGTATGTACCTCAGGAGCCTCTGCTCTTCTCTGCGTCGGTCAGGGAAAACGTCGCCCTTGGCTCTCCCAACCCGACTCCCGGCATCGGAGATCAAGAATTATGGGCACTTCTCAAAACCGCGCAAATCGACGAAGAAGTCCTGGCTTTTCCCGAACGGGAGAATACCAGGGTGGGGCAGAGGGGAGGAGGAGTCTCGGGAGGGCAAAAGCAAAGAATAGCCATTGCCAGGGCCCTGGCTCGGCGTCCCCGGCTTCTTCTGCTGGACGATATGACGGCCAGCCTGGATACGAAAAACGAGGAGGCGCTGTGGAAGAGTCTTGAATCGCAGGGGATGACGATTCTCGCGGTATCCCACCGATTATCCTCGGTTCAATACGCGGATAAGGTACTCTTTCTCAAGGGTGGCAGGGTTCTGGGCTTTGGTGCCCATACTAGTCTTCTCGAAGAATCTCCGGAATATCGCGATTTCATTGACTTCGCGGTTTCCGGAAGTATAGGCTTAGGCTCATGAG
>CAZHSK010000066.1:0-5225 GCA_964535235.1 uncultured Treponema sp.
TACTTTTTTCCACAAGTCCGGTTTTTTCCGAAAACTACACTCCAATCCAGATTTCCCTGGTTCCAGGCATAGCCCTACCTTTCAGCTCAAACTCGGCAATCTGTGTGGGACCTATAGGCAATATCTCGGGGAGGGTGGACCTTCTTCAAGCGGCTGGTGTGTTCAATATAGCCTCTGCAATACGAGGTCTTCAGGCTGCGGGGGTCTTCAATATTGCTGGCGAGAACATGGAGGGAATTCAGGTTGCCGGCGTGTTCAACTTAGCCGGGGACATCGACGGAATCCAGGTTGGACTCGTTAATCTGGCAGGAAAAGTTCGTGGCATCCAAGTGGGTCTTCTGAACTTCTCCTCCAATGGAGTCTTTGACCTGGAGCTGGACTGGGAACCGGATGCGGGATTCTTCAGGACGAGCCTTGAAACGGGCAACTCCTTCCTATTCGCTCGCTATGCCGTCGCGGCTCCCAAAGACGAACTTTTCAATATCTGGGATAGAGCCTTGGTTTCTGCGGGCTTGGGGACCCGTCTGGGCGACCGAAAAAGCCTTTACCTTGACCTGTCGGTTTCAGCCTCCCAAGCCATCGGCTCCGACCCTGGGCTTTTCGTCCAGAGCATTACCTGGTGTAACGGGCACTCGCCTAAGGAAGTGCTTGCGCCTTGGCCTACGTTGGAAGCCGGCCTCTCTTTAAAACTGGGCCCCGCACAGCTAACTGCCGGCCTGAGAACCGAGGTTTCCCTGGGCTCGGCACCCAATCTGCCTAGCCTCCGAGCCCAAGGCTGGAAATACGAGGATAGATGGTTCGGGGAGAGCTTTACCGCGTGGACAACCTGGTATTTGGGATTTGGTATCTAGAGAAGTCGAGCGCGTTTCACTTCACTTTCTCATAACCGTCTGTATTCCGCATATATCCCCGTCCCCCCGATGGTATGATGCAACATCCTTTCTGTCTGCTGGCGATTTTTTTTAGGAAATGCATATGTATACATCACACAGGTTGACAAATAAACTCTTTAATATCTATATGAATGGGTAGATTCTTAATAATCCACAATTACCTCCAAAGGAGCACCTCGTGACGCGCAAAAGATCGTTCTTACAAAAGACGGCGACACTGCTATCCATTTTTCTGTTGGTGTCGCTCGTTTCCTGCGTTTCCACACACAAAACCGGCGAAGGCAAATATACCCCCGGAACTTACTCGGCTACTGCGAATGGGTTTGGCGGACCTGTAACGGTGAATATAAGTGTCGACGCCACCCGCATTATAGAAGTAAAGGCTGAAGGTGCTTCAGAAACCCCGGGTATCGGATCGACAGCTATAGAAGAGCTTCCGGCACAAATTCTCAAAGCCCAGAGCGCCGAAGTTGACGGCATTTCCGGAGCTACCTACTCAAGCGACGCGGTCAAACTGGCCGCCGAGCAAGCCCTATCGGTAGCCATGGGCAAGAGCGCAGAGGCCCTGGTCATGAAGGACGGCCTGTACGAGGCGACGGCGAAGGGCTTCAATCTTCTTACCCCTCTTGCCGTTTCCGTAAAAATCGCGGGGAATAAAATCGAGGCGATAACCATAGGCAAGAACGGTGAAACCAACGGGATGCCCCAGGTTGTCCAGGCCAAGCTCGTACCCAGGATTATCGAAGCCCAATCTCTAGCGGTAGACGCCCTCACTGGAGCAACTTCCACTTCCAAGGCTCTCATCGACGCCGTAAAGAATTGCTGCGTGCAGGCCGGTGCGGTTGAGGCAGCTCTTTACCGAAAAGTCGCGGCTCCAGCTAAAAAGAACGTGGAATACACTGCCGATGTCGTAGTAGTGGGAATGGGCGGATCAGGAACAGCAGCGGCTTTGAGCGCGGCCGAACAGGGACTTAAGGTAATCGCAATTGACAAGGCTGCCAAATGGGGCGGTACCGCGGCGGTCACTTCAGGTCCTATGGGAATCAACGTGCCGTCACAGGTAGCGGCCGAGATCCCCAACTGGCAGGATCCCATTACTAAAACCAAGAGAACCAAGGCCGCGGGCGAAAAGCTCGTGGACGACGAAGCCTTGTTCAACGATTGGGTTGAGTATACCAAAGTCAATGGCGTACAAGACGCCAAGACAGAAATCATCAAGAGAATCATGGACGAATCGGGCGAAGTCATAGATTGGCTGGGCGGTTACGGATTCAAGTTCACCCCCGCCGTTGGCTTCGTAGGCGGCAAGTGGGGAATTTTCACCTCCTATGCCGGCAGTAAGGCGCTTACTGAAGACTACTACGCAGCCGCTTACAAGAAATTTGCTGATGAATTCGGCGGCCAATACTTCCTGGAGACCGAAGCTACCGAACTTCTAATGAAGAACGGCAAGGCAGCAGGAATTCTAGCCAAGTCCCGGGACGGGGCAACCGTTAAAATTAACGCCAAGGCCGTGGTACTCGCCACGGGCGGTTTCGGCGGCAGCGAAAGCCTTATGAAAAAGTACCTTGGAGAATCCTGGAGGCTCTACGGCATGGCCCAGAACGATGGCGCCGGCGTACTCATGGCCACCGAGAAGGGAGCCGCCACGAAGAACATCGACATGCCGCCGATGTCCCATTTCGTAGCCCCCTACTCCATCATCACGAAGTTTGAAAATCCCATGGATAATGATACCCCCTACGGCATGATCTGCTCTCCCGAGGTGATGGCGGTAGACCAGTCCGGCACCCGCTTTATCAACGAAGAAGACATCGCCATGAACGCCTATAAGGTTGGCGCAAAGTATTTCACGATATTCTCGAAGGAACAGATCGATGTCCTGCGTCAGAAAGGCTTTAGCGTCGCCGCCTCCGGAAGATATCTTTCCCAGGGTGGAGTGAAGGCCAACGTAGCCCTGTCCAACATCGATCAGGTTGTGGAGGAAGGAATAAAGCGCGGATTCATCTATAAATCGGACAGCCTGAAAGGTCTGGTTGGGGCTATCAACAATGGCCGCATGACCGAGAAAGCCCTCCTCGCATCGATTGAAGGCTATGCATCAGGAGCCAAGGGCATGGATCCCTTCAAGAAACCGGTCCAGCGTTTCGAGAGGCTCGGCACGTTAAGCACGAATAGCGAATACTATGTAGCCGTAACCGGAGCACCCTATATCTACAGCGTCTGCGCAGGATTGGACGTGAACGAAAACATGCAGGTCCTCAAGGAGAACGGCAAGACCCTAGATGGTCTCTACGCAGTAGGCACCGATTCCATGGGCGTGCTCTTCACTAACAAGAAAGGGTATGTGAACTATGGCGGCGTAGCCCAGGGCTATGCTTTTACATCGGGGAAAATCGCCGGTGAGGAAATCGCCGCAGTATTAAAAAAATAGTAAGTACATCGAACCTTGTTGTTAGAAAGGCCGCCGGGGAATCCCTGGCGGCCTTTTTAACAGACTCGGCGTTAAAACCAATAAAAAAGGCTTCCTTTCGGAAGCCTTAAAAATGCCCGGAGGGGGACTTGAACCCCCATGCTTTCGCACTAGAACCTGAATCTAGCGTGTCTGCCAATTCCACCATCCGGGCGGGCATAAAAAACGTCGACCTAATCGACGCGGAGTGTATTGTTACCGTCAGGGAGGCCGCGTGTCAAGACGGCGCATTGGCATTACAGACTGCCCGGCCTGCATAAGAGGCTCCATATCGTGTATATAAAATGCAGCCTATTCCACCTACCTCAAACCAGGCTTCTGTGGTAACTTCAGACCCATGGCCCTTGATCGAGCACCCTCGTCCCCGCCCCTAAGCCAGCAAGCCCTTGGTACAATCGCCATGGCCGCTACTGCCATGCTCTGGAGTACCTTCGGCATTTCGGTCAAGATTGTCGACTGGAATCCCTTTGCCATATCAGCCGCCAGGAGCATTTCAGCAGCCCTCTTCCTCTTTATAGTGGTCCGCCGGAAAGGCAGAAAGCCTTCTTTCTCCTTCGACCAGATCAGTGGGGCCTTGCTGCTTGCGGTAACAGTAATCCTCTTCACCATAGCAACTAAGCGCACAACTGCAGCCAATGCCATCCTGCTCCAGTACGCGGCTCCCCTCTATGTAGCTATTCTGGGAGCCTTCATGCTCAAGGAAAAACCCAGAATAGAACATTGGCTTGCCCTGGCCGCTATTGCCCTGGGCATGTTTTTCTTTTTCAGGGATTCTCTTGGCGGGGGAGCCTTTCTCGGCGATAGCCTGGCCGCCCTCTCGGGCGTAACCTATGCGCTCCAATTGGTTATGCTACGAAAGCAGCGGGCCGATTCGCCCTTCGACTCGCTGCTACTGGGCAATGTATTCATAGCCGTCATTTCGGTGACTGTGGCGCTATTCTTGCCTCCCCCTGTGCTAAGCCTTACTTCGGTAACGGCGGTCGTGCTGGGCGGCATAGTACAGGGTTCGATATCAACCATTCTGTTCGCCTATGCCATTAAACGCATTACAGCCTTAGAAAGCATCCTGACCGCGGTTATCGAGCCTATCCTCAATCCGCTCTGGGTTTTTCTCTTTCTGGGAGAAGTACCGGGCAAAGGCGCCGTTTTAGGAGGGGCGATAATAATCGCGGCGATTCTGACATCCTCCCTCGTGTCCGCCCATAGAGCTTCTAGGGCAAGATTTCGATAGCGCATATAGGTAAATGGTCCTATACTTGTACCCATGAAAATGAAATCCCAGGGTAATACCCTCTTCGTCGTCATGGAGAAGGGAGAACGCGTGGCCGCAGACCTCAAAGCTATTGCCGCGTCTGGGCTCATGAAAGATTCTGGGGCAGTGGTTACTGCTGTAGGCCTGATAAAAAACGCAGTATTGGGGTATGGCAGTTATCGTAATCCCGATGTCTTTTACGAAAAATTCACCCTAACCGAACCTCATGAACTTTTAGGTGTCAGCGGTTTCATTCTTAAGAACGAGGCAATCCCTTTCCATCTCCACATAACGCTGGGCAACGAAAGAGGGGAAGCCAGGGGTGCCCACCTCTTCGATGCCGAAGTTGTGACCTTCGTAGAGATGTGCATCCTAATGAGCGATCTTTTGGTGAGGAGAATTCTCAAAGATGGTCTTCCAGAGATGGACTTTTCCGAAGAACTCGAACCAGGCAATGACTAACTATCTTTTCTTTAGAATACATCACTCTCACAAGGAGAATCTCGATGCCTGACATGGTTCTGTCCGGCGATGAAGCGATCGCCCGCGGCGCAATCGATGCAGGCGTTTCGGGAGCCTTCGCCTATCCCGGAACCCCATCGACAGA
>CAZHSK010000066.1:5325-7958 GCA_964535235.1 uncultured Treponema sp.
CTCTCTTCCGATTCGGTACGGCAAGCCCTGGGGCTTCAGCCCTTGGAGGCACAAGCTTCCAGTACACTCAAGCTTCCTACAAGGCCGCCACAGTTCTGCCAGGGCTGTCCCCATGGTGATTCCTTCAATGCCCTTAAAGAGGCCCTCAAGGACGAGGCTGAATTTTTTACCGCTTCCGATATCGGATGCTACACCTTAGCCGCATTGCCTCCCTATCAGGCTGTGGATTCCTGCGTGGATATGGGCGCTTCCATCGGTATGGCTCGGGGTGCTGCCTGCGTTGGCCAGAAGAATTCGGTGGCCATAATTGGCGATTCTACCTTCTATCATTCGGGCATGACCAATCTTCTGGATGCGATAGCACACCGCAGCCCGCTTACAGTCATCATCCTGGATAACTCCACCACGGGCATGACAGGCGCCCAACCGACCATATCACCTGGGGGGCGCATGAGGGAATTAATAGAAGGGCTGGGCGTCGAAAGTGCCCACATCAAGGTGCTTGAGGCGCACCGAAAACAACATGAGGCCAATGTGGCAGCGATTCGCGAAGAACTGGCATACCAGGGGCTTTCGGTGATTATTCTTAAGAGGGAATGCCTGGAATACCTGAAGAAAGCGAGGCATCCATGAACTACAACATTATTCTAGCCGGAGTGGGCGGCCAAGGCGGGCTTTCGGTATCGGTGCTTATAGCCCGGGCTGCTCTGGCCGAAGGACTGAAGGTCAAGCAGTCGGAAGTGCATGGCATGTCCCAGCGGGGCGGCGAGGTGGTGGCTCATCTGCGAATGTCAAATGATGAAATCCAGAGCCCCACTATTCCCAAAGGAGCCGCCGATCTAATTCTCGCCTTCGAGCCCTTGGAGGCACTACGTTATCTGCCTTGGCTCTCTTCACGAACAGGTGTCGTAGTGAGCTCATCCACACCTTTGCGCAATTTCTCTTCATATCCCGATATTGCGGAGATACTGGCCGAACTCAAAAACTTGCCCCGCTGCAGAATTCTGGATGTGGAGTCTATAGCCAGACAGGCTGGCAATGCCAGGGCTGCCAATATCTGCCTATTAGGGGCAGCCTCAGACCTCCTCCCCCTGCCTTCCGAAGTGCTGAAAAAGGAGATCGCGTCCTTCTTCGCGTCCAAGGGCGAGTCGGTAGTGCAGTCCAATCTGCAGGCCTTTGAGGAGGGCAGAAAAAAATATGCCACTTGATTTTAACTTGAGTCCTCGGGAGGCGAAGCTCGCCGAAGCATTCGATTCCATCCTAGCCCCCGCCAAGGCCGAAGGCCGTGATTCCCTTACCGAAACCGAAGGGCTTGCAATGCTGGAAGCCATGGGCATTGCTACGCCCGGCAGGTTTTTTGTCCGTTCTTCAGAAGAGCTGCAGCGGCTCTTCCCAAGCCCTGCCCACAACAAAAGCGCACAACGCGGAATTCCCGGTATCTCTGGGGACAGAATTGTGCTCAAGGTAATCAGTCCCCAGATTCTCCATAAGACCGAAGTAGGCGGCGTGGCTATTCTGGAAAATAAGCAGGATGTCCTTGTAAAAGCGCTTTCTGACATGGAAGAACGCTTTTCCTCCTTCGTGGTGGAAGGCTATACATTAAACGAGTACGTGGAATTCGAAGCTAAACTAGCCCACGAAATCCTTTTTGGGTATCGATTAGCCCCCGATTTCGGACCTATCGTGAGTTTCGGCCTAGGCGGCATATTTACAGAATATTTAGCCGCCCGATTCAAGCACGGTACAGCCACGATGAGCGTTTCTCCCTTTACCGCCACCAGAGATTCGATTAAGAATATGGTGTCGCACAACCTGGTTTACGGGCTGGTAAGCGCAGGCTTGCGAAATACTAAGCCTGTTATCGACGGGGATCACCTAGTAAATACTCTTATGGCCTTTCTTTCCGCATCCAAGGCCTTGGCTTCATGCGGGGTATCTGAGTTCGAAGTCAATCCCATGGTGATACGGAAAAATAAACCCGATTCAGTGGCTTCTCCCCTTGTAGCCCTGGACTGTCTTGTCAAGCTTAAAAGTTTTTCTTCAGTAGGCATCGCGTATAAAAAAGCCACAGTGCCGTACAACGCGGCGCAAATAGCGCGCCCCACAGCTAACATCGGAAAAATCCTGCAGCCTAAAAGCGCGGCGATCATTGGCGTATCTGATAAGGCACTCAATAATGGACGCATTATTCTACGAAACCTTTTAGAGAACGGCTTTGATGCTAAACGACTCTATGTGGTAAAGGCAGGCGTTGAGCGCATCGATGGCTGTATCTGCGTGCCCGATGTCGCCTCCCTGCCCGAAAAAGTCGATCTTTTTGTCCTGGTGATTCCAGCCTCGGGCACTCCCGAAACTTTGGCTCGCATTGCAGAGTTGGACAAGGCTTGGTCTGTCATTGTCATTCCCGGCGGGCTGGAAGAGAAATCCGGCTCCCAGGCTATTGTCGCCAGAATGCGCAAAGCCCTGGAGGATTCTCGGGCTCTAGGCAAGGGTCCCCTCATCAATGGAGGCAACTGTCTGGGGATACGCTCGGTTCCAGGCAACTACAATACCCTCTTCATTCCCGAAGTAAAGCTGCCTATGCCTAAGGGGCATGTAGCTCCCTTGGCGGTAATTTCCCAATCCGGAGCCTT
>CAZHSK010000067.1:0-673 GCA_964535235.1 uncultured Treponema sp.
AAAAGTTCTCCGGTATAATCGCCGAAATACTCGCCCAAAAACTGGGCTCTCCCTGCCGAATCCAAATAGGCGTTTTCGGAGATGAGCAATCCAAATCCAGCCTGCCGCCTCCCCATGTCCAGATCCCGGATTACAAAGACAGCTCCCCTGTTGCCCCCGCAGCTGCCGAGCCTGCTAGCTCGGCGACAACCCTGTTCAGGGAGGCCCCTGCTCCCCAGCCGAGTCTCAGCGAAAAAGAACGAGAATCCATAAGCCTTGTCGAGCGCCTTTTCAAGGCTAAAAATACGGGCTTTATCGATACCTCGCCCCAGGAAGCAGCCGAAGCGAAAATCCCTGCGGCCGGTACTTCCAGAGTCGAGGAAATATCGGACCAGGACTTATAAGCAAAGAGAGGAAAACACTATATGGAATTATCCGATCTCCTGAACGCCCTTAAAAACCCCCAGGCCCTCCAGGCAAAGGCCAACGAACTCAAGGCGCGAGCCTCGGCCATCAGGGCCACCGGCCAGTCGGGCGGCGGAATGGTCAGGATTACCCTATCGGGGGACATGGAAATGCTCGAATGCGTCATATCCCCGGAAATAGTTGATCCTTCCGATCCGGGAATTATCGGGGACCTTATCCGCGCCGCCCATCACGATGCCGCGCAACGCGTGCAGGAAGCCATACGCGA
>CAZHSK010000067.1:683-5410 GCA_964535235.1 uncultured Treponema sp.
CATTCCCCCGGGCTTCGGCGGGGGGGACCTGTTTGGGGCGGGTAAATGAAGGCGATCGAGGACCTCGTATCCCTTTTTACCCGGCTTCCCGGCATAGGACGAAAAAGCGCCCTCCGGATGACCTATCATCTTCTCAAGGCCGATCAGGGTTACGCCCAGGCACTGGCCGAACGCATAGCGTCGCTGCAGGGTGAAATACATTTCTGCTCCATCTGCGGCTCCTATACCGAAATCGATCCCTGCTCAGTCTGCTCCGGGGCGGACAGGGACGGACACACTATCTGCGTGGTGGAACAGCCCCAGGATGTCCTTACCATAGAAGCCTCCAGGGAGTACAAGGGCCTTTACCATGTGCTAGGTGGCCTGCTTTCCCCCCTGGACGGCATAGGCCCTGACAAGCTGCGCATCGCGTCGTTAGTACAGCGCTTGCGTGAGAGCCGCGCCCCGGCGCAAGAAGCGCCCATGCCCGAAGGCTTCGAACAGCCCCGGGAGTCGGCAATTCCCGTTGAAGAAGTCGTCCTGGCTACCAATCCCACCGTGGAGGGGGATACCACAGCCCTTTATATCCGCAAGGTGCTGGAAAGGGAGGGAGTCAGGGTAACCAGGCTCGCAACAGGCATTCCCGTGGGCGGAGATCTGGAATATGCCGATAGATTGACCTTGGCCCGCTCTTTTAGGGGCAGGATGCCGCTCTAATTACTCAAAGGCGCCAGACCGCAAAGCATCCGGCTGCTCCGCTACGCTCATATTTACCTGTGGAGGTACAACGATGAAAATCGAGGAAATAGTTAAAATTCTGGACGCCAAGGTCTTTGTCGGCGAGGAACATTTAAGCCTGGATGTGAACTCGGCCTGCGGGGCCGATCTCATGAGCGACGTAATGGCCTTCGTAAAGGACAGAGTAGTTCTCCTTACAGGGCTCATGAATCCCCAGGCATTGCGAACCGCCGATTTATTGGATATCAAGGTGGTGGTGTTTGTGAGGGGCAAGAAACCCACCCCCGACCTGGTGGAGATGGCCAAGGAAATGGGTATGACCATCATCACGACCAAGTACTCCATGTTCCTCTCCTGCGGCAGGCTCTACGAGGCGGGCTTGCGGGGCGGGGGCGTGCGGGATATCGACTAGAGGATGCCGGTGAAGCTTAGTTTTACTATTCCATCCATGGATTTTTCCGCGGCGGGAAAGGCATCCACCGAGGCCAAGCGTGTTCTGGCCAGACTGGGTCTGGATCAGGCCCTGGTCAAACGCATTGTCATAGCAATGTACGAAGGTGAGATGAATATCGCCATTCACGGTGGCGGCGGTACCGCTGAAATGGAACTCAGCCAGGACAGGGTTGAACTAACATTCCAGGACAGAGGTCCGGGCATAGCCAATCTGGAACTGGCCATGACCGAGGGCTACTCCACTGCCAGCGAAGAAGTGCGGAGCATGGGCTTCGGTGCCGGAATGGGATTGCCCAACATGAAACGCAATGCCGACAGAATGGATGTCCAAACAGCCGCGGGAGCGGGCACTAAAATATTCCTCGCCTTCGATATGCCCCTCGGGGAGCCTGCCCTGTGATGCTGCGGGAGGAAAAAGAACCAAGACAAGAAGGCACAAGCCCCTTCCATTCGGTTTACCTCGATTCTAGTCTCTGTGTTGGCTGCACTACATGCATAAAACGTTGCCCGACACAGGCTATACGCGTTCGTGATGGTAAAGCGCACATCGCTGAAGATCGCTGCATAGACTGCGGTGAATGCATACGAACATGCCCCAAGGGCGCCAAGAAGTGGGTGTCCGATCCGCTGGCGGTGATGGAAGGCTACGATATAAAAGTGGCCTTGCCTGCTCCCTCACTTTACGGTCAGTTTGGAATCGACGTAAAACCTTGGCATGTCTTTGACGCGTTGCGCGATATTGGATTCGACGAGGTATTCGACGTGGCCTGGGCAGCTGCCTGCTTAAGCGATATCACCAGAGAATACCTGGAAAATAACTCACCGCGCCCCCTCATATCCAGCGCCTGCCCCGTGGTGCTCCGCCTCGTGCAATTGCGCTTTCCATCCCTTATTCCCAACATTGCGCACCTTCTGCCCCCCTTCGAAATCGCCGCGCGAGAATTGCGGGAAAAACTCCCCGGGCACAACGTGGGCATATTCTTTATAAGCCCCTGCACCTCCAAGGTAACAGCCATCCGCAGCCCCCTAGGCTACGAAAAATCCGAAGTGGATGCGGTATTTTCTTTCCAGGACATTTATTTTCCACTCAAAAAAGCGATCCAGAAGCGCCAGACCCAGCCGGTTACGGCTAGCGAGGCACAAGCGAAAACGCGCTTCACCCGCATGGAAGGACTTGGAAAAGGTTTTGGCTGGGCACGATCAGATGGAGAACTGGAAGCGCTCAACGTCCCCGGCGCCGTATCGGTGGATGGCATCGACAATCTCATCGCCCTATTGGAAGAAATAGACAATGGAAAATTGACCGATATTCCCTATATCGAAGCCCTTGCATGTCCGGGGGGCTGTGTGGGAGGTCCCATGGCTGTGGCCAACCCCCATGTGGCCAGGACTTCCATCAAGGCGGTAGCCGAAAGCCAGAAGACTTTAGCGGCTGACGAACCTTGCGGAACGCAGCATCTCCGGAAAGCCCAGTCAGGCATGGAAGGCCTGGCATGGGAAGAGGAACTCCTGCCCAAGCCCGTGATGGTCCTGGACAGGGATCTGGAAAAGGCCCTGGCCATGGCCCAAAGGCTCGAAGAACTGGCCGCCGGCCTTCCTGGACTGGACTGCGGAGCCTGTGGAGCCCCCGATTGCAGGGCTTTAGCCGAAGATATCGTTAAGGGCAATGCGATACTTGACGATTGTATAGTGCGCTTCCGGCAGAAGTCCTCTGAAAACGAAGCCGTAAATCGAAGATAAAAATTTGACAAACAGGATGAAGATCATTATAGTGACTAACTCTACCAGTCTCGTTGCACAGTCCTACAAGCGTAGGACTGCGCAGGCTGCCGCGCCCTGGTTTCTAAAGGACGCCGCCGTCGAAGGAATTGTCCGCCAGAGGGGCCGTACTTGAACAAGAAAGATTTTCCTCGAATCCACTTTTACGACCAGGATTTTGTGGAGATTTACGATAGAACCTGGGCTTGGGTTGCGGACTGCTGGACAACCGGCGGTTCTGGCACCCCTTTTGAAAAAATAAAATTCTTTCACTACCCCCAGCGGGCTGTCCTGGACGTCATGGAGCAGGCCTTCTCCTCATTCTTCCTCGTGTACAGCAACCGCATATATCCGGCCTCCAACGGCCTGGACGCTCTCTACAGCCTTCAGGAAGAGAGCGGCGCCATCAGGGCTACCTACGATATTCAGACTGGCAAGGCTGTAGAAGATCCAGAGAATCCCGAATCCTTGGCCCTGCCCCTCTTCGCCTGGGCCGAGTACAACCTCTACCACAAAACAGCCAACAAGAAGCGGGTAAAGGATGTCATGCCCGCACTGAAGAAGCACTATCGCTGGCTGGAAACCAATTTCAAAGGCGAGAACGGCCTCTATGCCACGCCTGTGGCATCCAGCGGCATGTCCAACTCACCCAGGGGCGCGGCCCGCTATCTGGTGGACTTCAATGCCGTCATGGCCATGAATGCCCTCTACATCTCCGCCCTGGGGGATATTCTCAACGACAAAGACGTGTCATTCCTCTTCAAGCGAGACTATTTTTCTCTAAAAACCAGAATAAACAGCAAGATGTGGAATATCGAGGAAGGCTTTTATTACGACCTCGACGAGGCCGAGCGCCAGGTAAAGACTAAAACCATTGGCTCCTACTGGCTGCTCCTAGCCGAAATTCCCAACGAGGAAAGGGCCGAAAAGCTCATAGCCAAGCTCAAGGATCCCGCCTGCTTCGGACTCGAAAATCCCTTCCCCACCCTTTCGGCCGATCACCCTGCCTTTGACCGCAAAGGCGGTGGCTATAGGGGTTCGGTTATAACCGCCTTCAGCTTTATGGTTATCAAGGGGCTAGAGAAGTACAACTTTTACGAGTTCGCCAGGGACTGCGCCATTCGGCACCTGTATTTCATATTGGATTCCATGCACGCATCCATGCCCACCGAGGGGCATCCTAAGGATCACAGGCCCATAGTCTGGGGAGCCTACCAGCCCCAGGCTGAGGGCAAAGCCGTCTGGGAAGGCCACCCAGAATGGCCCTATCGTCACTACCTGCCCTTCAACGGCCTGGCTTCGGTTACTCTCATGATCGAGAACATTGTAGGGCTCTATGCATCCCGGCCCAGGAAAACCGTGGACTGGATCATTCCCAACCTGGAGATCATGGGCATCGAAAACCTCTCCCTCAAGCGCAACATGGTCACCATCCTTTCCTCCAAATCGGGCAGGGGCTGGGAAATCCACATGGAGAGCGAGAAGCTTTATTATTTCACCATCAACGTGCTGAACAAGAAGAAGAAGACCCTGCCCATACCCTCGGGCAAGTGTTCCATGTTGATCGACAAGATTTAGCGAACTTTAACCACAATGGAGCCCATCAGGGCTATGCCCGAGACATCCACCCAGGGCATGCCTGGCACAATGCGCTGTTCCACCGAATCCTTTACCACAGCCTCGCCCATAAAGGGAAAGGCTGACATTTTAACCGGCAAGCCCTCGGGCACGATAATCTGAATTTCTCCCATTATGGCCATCGCGTCTATCTTGAGGCGTCCGGGCGGCAGGGTAGTGCC
>CAZHSK010000067.1:5510-7797 GCA_964535235.1 uncultured Treponema sp.
TGCTGCCTTCGAAGGCTCTGCCATCTAAGATAGCGATTGTATTGGGAATATTTCTACCCGCAGCGCAAATAACGCGTATTCCTTTCTCCTGGGCCCTGGCCGAAGCTATAGGGTCGAAGGGCAGATTGGCGCCGGGAGTCCACACCGATCCCACCATAGCCCTAAAATCCTCCCAGGAAATCCGGTCTATGGGCTTGGCCGAAGGATCGAGCTTGGGGTCGGCGGTGTAGACCTTCGCGATATTGGAAAGATTGAGCAATGTGGATGCGCCGAAGCGTTCGGCTAGAAGCACGGCATCGTAATCGCTGGAAAAGCCCGGCTTCCAGCCAGAGGCTACCAACACTCTGCCGCTGAATTCGATCGGCCCCGTAGGATCGGTTACTACCTCGTCCTTGCAAAGCCTTCCCATGGCGGCCTTTACCAATTGGGCATTGATCTTGGTGGCGGCGATACCCAGCCAGTCCAGGCTGTTGTCGCTTTTCTCATCCGCGGAATCGATGGCGGAGCTGACCTCGCTCCTGAGGCGCCAGAACTCCTTCAGGGCGCTCTGATAGGTTCTGGCGGGACCTCCACCTCCTATCACGAGAATTAGGCGCCTGGAGCCGTCGGCATCCAGCCAGGTTTCCAGGCTCGCTCTGAAGTTCAGCAGAAAATTCGTATCGGGCCCTTCGGGCGGGGCAACTATGGAGCCACCCAGGGAAAGTACGTAGCTCATCCCAACCTCCCTGCATGCATGGCGTTGTGCGCGGGCGTATCCGAGCCTTTTCCTTCCAAGCGTAGTCCAAACTCATTGCTGAGGATAGATGCGAGGGCCTTGTCCGGGCTGTAGAGGATCGTCTGCATGCCCATAGATCTTGCAGCTGCCACATTAGCGGGCATGTCGTCTATGAAAAGGCAGTCCTGCGCTCTCGCCTGGGCCTTTTCCAGGCAGATCCTGTAGATTTCAGGCTCGGGCTTGATAAGGCCCAAATCGCAGGAGAGAAGGATTTCGTCGAAGGGCTCTATCCAGTCCTTGCCGCCGGCGATGCGGGCCGAGCCGAACATGCGTTCCTTGCCCTCCCAGTTCATATTGGATAGCATGAGAAGCCGGTAGCCCGAGGCCTTGAGGGATAGAATCACTTCCACCGTGGCCTGGTTTATGGAAAACCAGCTGTCCATATCCAGGACTGCCAATTTTTTTACCATGCTTTCATCCACCGACTTGCCATAGGGGGCTGCCACCATGCTCCAGTAGCGCTGGGCGCTCAAGGTACCCCTGTCGTATTCGCCCCTCACAGAGGTATAGGCCTTGGGAAAATCGGCCCAGTCTATACCCAGTAAATCGGCCATCGCCCGGGCAATTTGCGGATTCTGCGAATTGGTGATCACCTGACCGCAGTCGAAGATTACTGTGCTGATCTGGCCCGAATTCACTGTGATTTCCGTATCGGCGTTACGCGGTTCCTTGCTCAAAAGCCCCACCTTTAATAAAAAGAATTATCAGTTGGCTTTTGCAAAAGTCAGACGAGTTTTGCAAAAGCTACCTTTATGATGCGTACGTTTCGTCAATTTTCATGCCTTTGGCATAAAAATTGACGAAACTACAAAGCCACTTTCAAAAGTTAACAGACTTTTGTAAGTGGCTCTGTCCGCTACAGGTTTTACCGTAAAAATGCGCCCTGATTCCAGTGCCGGAGCCTGGGGCTTCATCGTTCTTTCTCTCCTGCGCCTCCACCATGGGACAGGGCAAGGGTAGCCTCCACCAGTCTGGCCAGGAGCTTGGGTAATTGGACGAAGGAATATTCCCTGTGCACCCGCTCCCCGGCTTGGTGGTATTCTCTGCCCCAGGGCCCAATATTGAGGACAGGGCAGTGCAGGGACGAGGGGGTTGTGGGGCCTGTTACGGAACGGCTGCCAGCGGAGGAGCCATCCGGGTTTTGGTTGGCATCACCAGCGAGGGGATCGGCCACGGGCATCTGAGCTCTGACGAAAGCCCGTTGCTCGCTGGAATCTGCGGGGGCCAGAAAACTCATGTCGGAAATGCCCGGGAAATACGGCCTAGCCCTTATGCTTTTGCCTATTTCGGCTGAGAATTCCGAAATTTCGGCCCTGAGCATGCTGAAGAAAACAGCATGCTGCTCCTGGTCCAGTTCTGCCCTGGGGTAGTAGGGTGGGGCGAAGCCCACCACGGCGGCGGGTCCTTCGAGCCCCGAGAAGGGAAGAATAGTCTCCAAGACGGCCAGTGTCTGTTTAACCCTATCGTCGGGAAAGGCGGCTTCGGCCGAGGCCCTGGCCTTGTCGAGGATGC
>CAZHSK010000068.1:0-7782 GCA_964535235.1 uncultured Treponema sp.
AACCCCTGTTGGCGGGATGAAAACCCGCTGTCCTAACCGCTAGACGATGGGGACAAGCAATCCTCGGCACAGGCCCGGATCAGGGCTGAAACCTAACAAATTATCCCTGCCTTGTCAATATCCCGCTAAAAATCCTCCAGAGCCAGTTTTTCCTTTATCTTTGAAAAAAGATGTAGTGCAAGGGGGCTTTTGGGCTCAATTCGCAGGGCTATTTCGCAGTCCGCATGGGCCGCTGCCGTATCTCCAAGCTTGAAGTAAGCCTCGGCTCTCCTGTAACGGGAGAAAAAGTGATAAGGATGCAGGGCCAGGGCTCCCGAAAAATCCTCCACGGCGCCAGGAATATCCTCCAGCACACCCTTCACTACCCCTCGGTAATACAGTGCCTTGTAGCATTGGGCATCTTGAGATATGCAGGAACTGAAGTCCTGAAGAGCTTCCTTGTACCTGGATTGGGCAAAATAGGCCATGCCCCTGTGCTTGAAGACTACCGATGAAATCTCCTTTTCAGGGCTGGATTTTAAAATTTGGCTATAAATTCGAATAGCCTGACCGAAATCCGCCTTGTTGTGGGCTTCCAGGGCAGCTAACAGAAGACCATCCATGCCAAAGCTCTGGTAGCTATCCAATTCCGACCCCCGGAAACCCTCACCCTTGAAGCCCTCATTCTTGCTCGCCCGGGGACTAGCCTGCAAAGCCTCTTCGTCTTCATACTCCCCTTGCCCAGGCCTTTCTTCCAAGGTTTGTTCCCCTGAGGTTTTTTCCTCCGTTATTTCGCCCGATACTTCTTCGATCTTTCTGTAAAACGCCTCTCTCCTGTGCCCCAGTTCGGCGGTGAGACGTTTCTCAAACTCCAGAATTTCCTGAAAAATTATGTCCGAAAGTGTGAGATTGGCATTAAGGGCAGCCAATTTACGTCGCATAGGTTCGTCGAAGGGTGTAAACTCGGCCTTGTAGACTAATTCATGCTCCACCTCCGCCCAGGCTTCCTGCAGGATAGTTCTCAGCTGAATCTCCACCACGTTGCGTTCAAGATTGGGGCAGAGGTGAATAATATCCTCGGGTATCCGCACCAGGAGATGGATGGACTCATACCCGAACTCCCTAAATGAATGCTGAGAACCCTTGCGCTCAATTTCTTCTATGGAAAAAGAATCGGCGATGATGCGCTCTGCCGACTCCATATCCCCCAAGAAAGGACATACCACCCTGACGGCCAGGACGTCATTGACCGGAATTGGTCCTGCTTTTTCCGACCATGCTTTTTTTAGGAGCCTGAGTTTCTTGCTGTAATATGAATCGAATTCCTTGACTCTTCCCTTTAAAGTTGGCTTCAGTCCTCTCTCGGTAAGCACTTTGCCTACCCTGCCTAAAAAAATGGACAGTGCATCCTCGTATCCCTTCCGGGATTTGGCGTAGAGTGCTGAGAGCTTAGACTTATCTGGTATTAGTAGTACCGATTCTTCAATCACCATGATTCAATAATACTGCAGATTCAGCGTTTCAGGCAGAAAGAAAAACCGGGATGGGAATTTTTTTTCAGCCTTCGAAATGCTCGACAAAGTCTACGATACCATTATAAATCGCATCGCCGATCTTTCTGAGATAGCCCGAGCTACCCAAGAGCCTACCTTCGTCGGGATTCGTGATAAAGCCCATTTCGATAAGGATAGATGGCATCTTGGCATTCCTTACCACAAACCATTCCTCAGCCCTTATGCCCCTGCCCGGGCTCGTGCCCCCAATGGCGGTGCCCAGCCTGTCATAGACCTTCCGGGCTAAAATGATGCTTTCCGTGGTGAATTCCTCTTCCAGCATCGCATTGAGTATGGGCGCTATGTCGGTGCCCTTTTCCTTGACAGTATCTGCATCTACTACGGTGCGCCGGTATTCAGGGTTCAAATACCAAACCTCGTAGCCCTTGGCGTTTTTATTGAACGAAGCGTTGGCATGGATGGATACGTAAATGACCGCTTCTTCCTTGCCCAGACCGGCGGAGTTGGCCATGGCCACCCGCTCGTCCAGGGTGGGATATCGGTCGCTGTTCCTGGTGGTCAGTATTTCGCGTTCGGGATAGCGGTTTTTAAGCAACTCTACCACCCTTCTAGATACTTCGAGGGTGAGGTCTTTCTCCAGCAGCTTCATACCTCCAATCTCGGCAATAGCCCCAGTGTCCTTTCCCCCATGACCAGGGTCGACAAGAATTGTAGCCACAGAATAGGCTTCTCGTTTGGGAGCGTTGCGCTGGGAGAAATACTTCGTTGTTTCGCTTATAAAACTCTCGGGCAGCATGAGCACACCCTTTTCTATGTAGGGAGAATCCACCTTGCGAAGCGTTTGCCAATCTAGAAGAATAAAAGGCTTGTCCAGGGCAAAGGAAACAAAAACACCCCTCTGCTCCAATAGACCGCTTGTGGTGAGGGGATCGTAACTCACCTGGATTTTATGCTTGGATCCGAACTCCAGAAGGGAAAGCGACTCCATAGCCGCTAGACTGCAGACTCCAGCCAGGATCAGAGTGAGAACCAATGCTGACCTGATGAGGCGAATTCGCATAGTTTCTCATCGGAATAAATGTATAAAAGGATGAATTTTTAGCGCTCAAGCTATTGCATTCACCCCAGTATTCGACTATACCAATGGACGGTAACACGAGGACACCACTATATATTGTAGTGGTGTCCTATCACGCCGTTACAGGTTGTATCAATATGTATACAGGAACGCCACTATGCAAGAAGTGGCTAATTGGCTGGAGGAATAGGGATGAAGTTTGAAAGGAAGTTCACGACGAAGGGAAAGGGACCATACGAAGGCATACAGTGGGAAAGCAGATCCAGCGAGATCCGCAACCCCAATGGAAAAATTGTCTTCCATATGGACTCTGTCGTAGTTCCCTCCTTCTGGAGCCAAATTGCAACGGACATACTGGCTCAAAAGTATTTCAGGAAAGCCGGCGTAAGCGCGTCCACCGAACTCGCCTGGACTAAGTTCCTTCCCAAATCCCAAACCGAACAAGCATCCAAGAGCTCCATCCCCGGATCCGAGCACGATGCGCGGCAGGTCTTTCACCGCCTGGCCTATACATGGAAGCACTGGGGTCATGAAGCCGGATACTTTGACAGTCCCGAGGACGAGAGCGCCTTTTACGAAGAAATGCTCTACATGCTCGCCCATCAGATGGCCGCGCCCAACAGTCCCCAGTGGTTCAACACGGGGCTTAACGCGGTATACGGCATAGAAGGACCAGCCCAGGGCCATTTCTATGTAGACCCAACCAGCAATCAGGTAGTCAAGTCCGAATCGGCCTATGCTCGACCCCAGCCCCACGCCTGCTTTATCCTGGACATCCAGGACGACCTGGTAAACGAGGGCGGTATCATGGACCTTATAACCCGGGAGGCTAGGCTTTTCAAATACGGCTCGGGTACGGGCTCCAATTTTTCCAAGATTCGCGGAGCCAACGAAAACCTCTCCGGCGGCGGCGTTTCCTCGGGTCTTCTTTCCTTCCTTAAAATCGCCGATCGCTCGGCGGCGGCGGTCAAATCCGGAGGCACCACCAGAAGAGCGGCCAAGATGGTCATATTGGATTCTGACCATCCGGATATAGAAAACTATGTAACCTGGAAATCGGAGGAAGAATACAAGGTCGCCTGCCTAGCCGCTGGTTCAGCCGTGCTCAAGCGCTATGCCGAATCGATGATCAAAGCCGTGGAGGAATCGGGCATGGACAGGGAATCGGCCCTGTCATTCATACAAAACCGCGAGCTAGGGAAGGCTGTAAAAGAAGCCCTCTCCGCGGGCATACCCTCGGCGTGGATTCATCAGGTGCTCTCCCACTATCGCCAGTCAGGCGAACTGCTCTACTTGCCACAGTACGACACAGCTTGGGAATCCGAGGCTTACAATACCGTCTCGGGCCAATCCTCCAATAACTCGGTACGGGTGGATAACGCCTTCATGAAGGCCGTGGTGGATGACAGCGACTGGAACCTTAAGGCGCGCACCTCGGGTAAAACCGTCAAGACTATCAAGGCTCGTCATCTCTGGAACAAGATTGCGCTCGCAGCCTGGCAGTGCGCCGACCCAGGCATCCAGTTCCACAGCACGGTCAACCAGTGGCACACCTGCCTGAACGACGGAGAAATCAGGGCTTCCAATCCCTGTTCGGAATACATGTTCCTGGACGACACAGCCTGTAACCTCGCGTCGCTCAACCTTATCAACTTTTACGATTATGGATCGGGAACCTTCGACGATGAGGCCTACCGCCATGCCGTTCGTCTGTGGACTACAGTGCTGGAAATATCCGTCGTCATGGCCCAATTCCCCTCCAAGGAGATAGCCCGCCGAAGCTATGATTACAGAACCCTGGGCTTGGGCTTTGCCAATCTGGGAAGCCTCCTCATGGTGATGGGCCTGGCCTATGATTCCGATGAAGGTCGCGCGGTGGCAGCAGCCCTTTCGGCTATTCTCACCGGCGAGGCCTATGCCCAGTCCGCGAGAATGGCCGCCGAATGGGGAGCCTTCGCCAGGTACCAAGCCAATGCCCAGACGATGCTCAAGGTAATCCGCAACCACCGCCGGGCAGCCTATGACGCCAAGCCAAGCGAATACGAAGATCTGGAAATCCTGCCCAACGGGCTCAAGGAATGGGCTTGCCCCGCCAACCTCATCGTGGCGGCCAGAGAATCCTGGGATCTGGCCCTGGATTTGGGACAGAAACACGGCTACAGAAACGCCCAGGTATCGGCCATCGCGCCCACGGGCACCATCGGGCTTCTCATGGACTGCGACACCACGGGCGTAGAGCCCGATTTCGCCCTGGTAAAGTTCAAGAAGCTCGCAGGTGGCGGTTACTTCAAGATTATCAATTCCTCCGTGCCCCCTGCCCTGAAAGCCCTGGGCTATGGCGACAAGGAAGGAGAAGAAATCCTTCGCTATGCCCTTGGTTCCGGCAGCCTGGACAAAGCCCCGGGTGTCAATCTTACAGCTCTCAGAGAAAAAGGACTCACCGAGCTGAGTATCACAAAAGTCGAATCTGCCCTAAAAAGCGCCTTCTCCCTTGAAAGCTGCTTCTCGCCCTACGTGCTGGGTTCCGATCAAATGGAAGCCCTGGGCATTCTGGCAGAAGAATACTCGGATCCTTCATTCAATCTTCTTTCACACCTGGGCTTCAGCCAGAATGAAATAGAGGAAGCAGAGCTCCATGCCTGCGGCACTATGGGTCTGGAAGGAGCCCCAGGACTTAAAAATGAGGATCTTTCCGTCTTCGATACCGCTACCCCCTCGGGTAAGAAGGGCACGAGAAGCATAGACTGGAAAGCCCATATCGCCATGATGGCCGCCACCCAGCCCTTTATCTCCGGCGCGATATCCAAAACGATCAATATGCCCAATACGGTCTGTACCGAGGATGTGAAGGGCGCCTACATGCTGGCATGGAAATCCATGCTCAAGTCCATAGCCCTTTACAGGGACGGCTCCAAGCTCTCCCAGCCCCTATCGGCCCTCTCCCCCGGCGTAGATATGATCGCCGATTCCATAGTCGCCCTCCAGACCGGCGAACTGGAAGTACCGGACAACGAAGAGACCGAACTGCCCTTCGATCTCGTGCGCGCTCCTAAGGAACCCGAACTGCCCGGCATGCCTTCCAGCCCCAGGGGCATACGGAAGTCCCTGCCAAACCGCAGAAAGGGCTATACACAGAAAGCCAAGATCGCAGGCCATTCAGTCTTCCTCCGTACCGGTGAGTACGACGACGGCAACCTAGGCGAGATATTCCTGGACATGCACAAGGAGGGAGCAGCGTTTAGAAGCATCCTCAACTCCTTTGCCATATCAGTGTCCCTTGGGCTGCAGTACGGAGTGCCCTTGGAGGAGTATATCGACGCCTTTACCTTCACCCGTTTCGAACCCAACGGCGTAGTCCAAGGCCACGACTACATTAAAATGGCTACCAGCGTCCTGGATTACATATTCAGAGACCTGGCCATTTCCTACCTGGACAGGCACGATCTAGGCCAGATAAAGCCCGAAGACCTGGTATCCACATCCCTCCAGACCAAGACCGAGGGGAATGGCCATAAGACGGCCTTTGACAACGGACGCTCATCCCACCCATCCAAGCCCGTCCAGACCAAGGTAACGCCCAGTCTCATAATCTCGGCCGACACGAGCTACGAGGCACTGCAGAGCCCGCCCGAGCCCCCGCTGGCCGGAACTGGAAATGTAAAATCAGAAAAGAACCAGGGATTGAGCCCCTCGATTAAATCCATGCGGGCGGCGCGACAGAAAGGCTACGAAGGCGATCCATGCCCAGTCTGCGGCAATTTAACTCTTGTTCGTAACGGAACATGCCTAAAGTGCGAAACCTGCGGTTCTACCACGGGATGCAGCTGAAGAGAACCTGTCGCTACTCGAGAGAAGCGCGTTCCACCGGAAGGGTCATGCAGCGTGCCCCGCCCCCTCCCCTGGCCAATTCGATGCCATCGAAGGTGACAGCCAGCCTGGAGTATGAATTGACTGAATCCTTGCCCTTTATGAAGCGGTCCGAGGACACAATGGCGAACCCCTCCTTGGAGAGGGCCTCGGCGGTGGCAGTATTGCATGAATAGACGAGAATCTTGCCCGGAGCGAAGGCAAAGGAATTAGCGCCAGAAAGCCATTGCTCCCTCTGCTGCTGTATCCTGTGCCCACCCCCGCAGAGGATGGGCTTGAAGTCCATGCCCAGGTCCTTTAACCCCAGGGGGAGGGAATCCACCTCGGAGAACTTCAATTTTCCCCGCCTGCCGGCGTCGATCCTGTACACAGGGCTTCTGTTGGGACCTAACATGACAGGCTGATATACCAGAACCGCATCCCTGTTGATGACGGTAAACACCATATCCAGATGTATAGTCGCCCTGGTTTTGGGAAGATCCACCGCAAAGATTGTCAAATCCCTTCCAAAGTTTTTCGCTGCGTTGCGGGCGATCCGCTCCACCGCATAAGGTGTGCTGCGCTCCGAAAGCCCCATGGCTAATACTCCGGGGCTTATAACGATTATATCGCCACCCTCCACGGTCACGTAGCGATTACGCTCGACTGGGCCATCGAATAGCAAGGCCCGGGCTGTAAAGTCGGGATGATGGGTAAAGATAAACTTTGTAATCAGAGCCTCGGCCATGCGCACATCATAGGCGGTGGCGGCCGAAACTGCGCAGTCCCCGATTATTGCCGCGCTGTCCCTCATGAAGTACGCATTGGGCAGAGGCTTGGAAAGAAAGCTGTTCTCATCCAGCTTTCGGGCCAGAGAATCAACCGGTGAAGGCAATCCCTGCACTAATGCCTGGGCGAGGGCCTTGGGAGGCATGGCCATCAGGGCCTTCATGGAACCGTGAATAGGAATGCATCGAGTAAGAGAGCTCAAGAACTCGAACTTATCCCCGACATCTTCCAGGCAGACAACCAAAAGATCCAGCAACTCGTGGACTTCCGTCACCAGCTTGAGGAACTTCTTGAGCTGGTTATATTCGCCTAACACCGATCCTAAGGGGATAATATCATTATAGAGATCCTTCTCCGCCTCATCGGGAGTCATGGCCTCGATCTCAGGTCCGGGGCTATGAATAACTACACGCTTGAGGGCGCCGATTTCACTGTCTATCGCTAGGCTTGCCATGAAAAGGAGTATGCACCAGGAAAAGGAAAAAATCTTCCGGTCAGCACCCTGCCCCATTTCTGCATATAGATAATAACCGGGGCCTAAGTTACTGCATTATACCCCAAGATCGAGGAATTCAT
>CAZHSK010000069.1:0-7612 GCA_964535235.1 uncultured Treponema sp.
TCCACCGCCCAGTACTGGTCTGACGTGAGAAAGGAATGGCCGAAGCAGGAAATTAAGCGCTTTTCTCCCGGCACCGATTCGGGCACCTTCGATTACTTTGTAGAGCACGTGTTCAAGAAAGACAAGAAACCTATTCTTTCGGCCAAGAACCTCCAGCTCTCTGAGGATGACAATGTGCTTGTCCAGGGCATTCTCACCGACCAGTTCGCCATCGGCTACTTCGGTTACGCCTACGCCATGGAGAACAAGAGCAAGCTTAGGGCGGTGTCGATCGAAAGCGTCGAGCCCAGCCAGGCGACCGTCGATGCGGGAAGCTATCCCCTGGCCAGGCCCCTCTTCCTCTATTCCGACGCGGGTATTATAAGGTCCAAGCCCCAGGTGGCTGCCTTCCTCACTTACTACTTAACCTACGTAAACGACCTCATCAAAAGAGTGGGCTACTTCCCGGCTCCCGCCGCGGATCTGAAGAAATCCAAAACCCTCCTGGCCGAAGCGATGAAAGGACTGTATTAAAAACCATGGGTTTCGGAAAAACTTCCCTGCCCCTTGACCACCCAGCCCGGGACTTGCGTCATCGTCCCAGGTCTGGGGAGACGGTCATTCAGGCTTTGTTGTTCTTCGCCGCCTCC
Source organism: uncultured Treponema sp. (assembly GCA_964535235.1). Lineage (GTDB taxonomy): Bacteria > Spirochaetota > Spirochaetia > Treponematales > Rectinemataceae > UBA2256. The sequence continues at coordinate 630 of CAZHSK010000069.1, forward strand.
ATATCCATATTCACCACGCTCGGTATTGTAGCCAGCTTGGGCGTGGAAGCCTTCGCTTTTTTCAAGGTAGTGTCCCTAGTTGAATTCTTTACCGACACGGTCTGGCAGCCGGCCATTGAGCGATTTGGGATTCTGCCCCTCTTGAGCGCCACTCTGGCTACCAGTTTCTGGGCTATGGTTTTAGCGCTGCCCTTGGGGCTCCTCGTTGCGATCTATCTCTCAGAATACGCCCCCCGCAGAGTTCGGAATATTCTTAAACCTGTCCTCGAACTCCTGGCGGGCATACCCACGGTCGTCTACGGCTATTTCGCCCTCAACACAATCACGCCGCTAATACGAAACCTCTTCGGCCAGCAGCGGGTGGATGTCTACAACACCCTCTCCGCCGGTCTGGTAATGGGAATCCTCATTCTCCCCCTTATAGCCTCCATGTGCGAGGACGCCCTTTCCGCGGTACCCCGTTCGCTCAGGGAAGGGGCTTATGCCATGGGAGCCAACAAACTGGAAGTTTCCCTCACGGTCGTGGTGCCCGCCGCCATTTCAGGCATCGCGGCAGCCTTCATCCTTGGACTTTCGAGAGCAGTGGGAGAAACCATGATAGTGGCTATGGCGGCGGGCGCCGGCCCTAACCTCACCCTAAACCCATTCAAGTCAGCCGAAACCATGACAGGCCATATCGTAAGGATATCGGGAGGAGACCTTTCCTACGACTCCATGGATTATCAAAGCCTCTTCGCCATAGCCCTTGTGCTTTTTATCGTAACCCTTGGCCTCAACATGCTTTCCACGCGGATTGTGCGCCGTTTCAGGGAGGTCTACGAATGAGTCCCTCGCCTCTCACTTCGGGCCAGCTCGATTCCAGGCTGGGAGAGCGCCGCAAAAAATCGGGGCGCTGGAAAATTATATTTTTAATTTGCACGATCGTCTCGGTGTTCTTTCTTGTCGCCCTCCTGGCGGGAATCGTGAACCAGGCATTCGGCTATGTCCTGGTTCAAACCGAAGAAGATCCAGCGAGCCTGGTTGCCCAGGGAAAGGTTTTGGCCGACCTGGATGCTCGACAGCTGGACTCTATTCTCCAGGAACGGCTCTCTCGCCGCCTATATAGAAAACTCGACACCGAGCTCCCTCTCACGGAACGGGGTAAGGTCGAGCTTCTTGGCATTATAGACGCGGAAATACTTAAACCCCATGTGGTCGCCACATGGAGCCTCTTTGAGAGTATCTTTTTCAAGAAAGCGATACTGGAAAGTTCTGTCAGCGATTACCAGGGAGGAAGCCTGCAGTTCCGTTCCTGGGTGAACGGGAGCCTCTTCACCAGCTCCCAGTCTTCCGACCCTCTAAGGAGCGGGATTCGAGGAGCGATATTAGGCTCGCTGCTGACCATTTTCTTCACCATACTCTTCGCCCTTCCTCTGGGCGTGGCCGCCGCTGTCTGGCTGGAGGAGTACGCCAAAGACAACTGGCTCAACCGAATGATCCGCACCAATATCTACAACTTGGCGGGGGTGCCCTCGATCATTTACGGCATGCTCGGTCTTACACTCTTCGTGAGAGCCATGGCCCCCCTCACCTCGGGCTCGATCTTCGGCATTCAAGCCGAAGGAACATCCTTGGACGGCCGGACAGTACTCTCGGCTTCCCTGAGCCTGGCCATTCTGGTGCTGCCGATTATAATAATTAACGCGCAGGAAGCCATGAAGGCCATACCCCAAGGCCTGCGGCATTCCAGCCTCGCCCTGGGAGCCACCAGGTGGCAGACCGTCTGGCACCACGTCCTGCCCGCATCGGCGGACAGGATACTCACAGGGGCTGTGCTGGCCATATCAAGGGCTCTGGGTGAGACAGCGCCATTAGTCGTAGTGGGAGCTTCCACTTTTCTTTCCATGGATCCGAGTGGCCCGTTCTCAAAATTCACCACCCTTCCCATACAGATTTACCAGTGGAGCGCCAGGCCTCAGCAGGAATTTCGAAACCTCGCCGCCGGAGCCATCGTCGTTCTCCTGGTGCTTCTTTTGTCGCTCAATGCCAGCGTCATATTCATGCGCACCAAATACAGCAATAAAAGGGCACTCTCCCAATGAAGACAACAGCTTGCCTCGAAGTAATCGACCTCTCGATAGAGTATTCCAACGGGCACCAGGCGGTAAAAAGTCTGACCATGAATATCGACCGCAACGCGGTTACGGCCATAATAGGCCCTTCCGGCTGCGGCAAGAGCACAGCGTTGAGAGCTTTCAACCGGATGAACGAGCTCATACCCGGCACTAAAACCTCGGGCAGAGTCCTCTTTCGCGGTGCCGACATCTACGGGGCCGGAGTAGATCCTGTAGAAGTGCGGCGCTGGATAGGCATGGTTTTCCAGAAACCCAACCCCTTTCCAAAAACCATTCATGAGAATATCGCCTGGGGAGCCAGGATCAATGGCTTCAAGGGAGATATGGACGAACTGGTGGAATCCAGCCTTATGCAAGTAGCCCTCTGGGACGAGGTAAAGGATAAGCTTAAGCAGAGCGCTATGGCTTTGTCCGGCGGACAGCAGCAGCGCCTCTGCATAGCCCGCGCCCTGGCGGTGAGCCCGGAAGTAATTCTCATGGACGAGCCCACCAGCGCCCTGGATCCCATTTCCACCGCAAAAATCGAAGACTTGCTCGGCCAGCTCAAGCGCCGCTATTCTATCGTCATTGTTACGCACAATATGCAGCAGGCCGCCAGGATATCGGACTATACGGCCTTTCTTCTCTCCGGGGATCTCGTCGAGTACGCCCCGACAAAGGAAATATTTTTCAATCCCAAGGATGAACGCACCGAGAACTATATCTCGGGCCGCTTCGGTTGATAGAGGAAGGAATCCATGAGCACCAGAACCGCGCTCCAGGAAGAGCTGGCAAAACTCCGTTACGATTTGCTCGGCATGTCCACCAGGGTCGAGGAAAACCTCGCCAAGGCGATAACCGCCTTGAAAAACCAGGATGTATCCCTCGCGAAAGAAGCCAAGACGGGGGACAAGGAAGTCGACAAGCTTCAGCTGGATATAGAAGATGCGGCGGCGGTGCTTATCGCCACCCAGCAGCCCGTCGCCAGAGATCTGAGGGAACTCGTAACCATCTTCAAAGTGACATACAATCTGGAAAGGGCGGGCGATTATACCGCCCATCTGGCAAAGACAGCCATCAAGCTGGCGGGCGAAGCTCCCTTCCGCCAGATCGGCAGGCTCGACCTCATGGCTGGCGTGGGCTTGCGGATGATCAAGGGCGCGGTGAGCGCCTACCTGAACTGGGATGTGGCGGCGGCAAGAGCGACAGCCTTGTTGGATGACGAGATCGATCACGAGCACAAGGCCCTCATCGAGGAAACCCTGGGACTCATGAAGGATCATCCGGAACTTATCCAAAGAGCATCCAAGCTGCTTACCACCTCCGGGTATCTCGAACGCTTCGGCGATCACATGACCAATGTGTGCGAGGCCGTAGTCTACATGGTGGAAGGGCGGCACCTGGACCTGAACGACTGATCGTGGTCGCTTAGTCGGCGGGGCGTGATGAGGGCGGAGAAACCTTGCCCCGCAAGCCGCGATCAGTATACTAATGGCAAGTTGAGTAGGAGGGGCTATGGCCAAGGCCAGAATCCTTGTCGTTGAAGACGATGGAGATATACGGGAACTGCTCTCCTACACCCTCCAGGCCGAAGGCTGGGAAGTACTGCACGCTGTTTCTGCCGAAGATGGACTCTCCTTTTTACAGACCAAGGACTTCGACTGCATCATTCTTGACCTGATGCTGCCGGGCATGGATGGATTTGAATTTTTAAGGCGCTCCCGGAATCTGGCAGGCAGGGACCGTATCCCCATCATTATCACCACCGCCAAGGGCGAGGATGCCGATGTCGTGGCGGGCCTCGAGCTAGGCGCCGAGGATTATGTGATAAAACCCTTCAGCCCCAGAGTGCTGGTAGCGCGAATAAGGACTGCCCTAAGGCGGGGCTGGGAGCGGTCTCTTGGGCATAAGGTCTCCACTATGATCCGTAGAGGAGCCCTTTCCCTGGATTCCCTGCGTCACGAAGCATTTTTTGAAAATAGGCCGCTGGAACTTTCGGCCACCGAATTTGCGCTCTTGAGATGTCTCATGGGCGAGCCGGGCCGGGTCTTCTCCCGGGGCCAGATCATAGATGCGGTAAAGGGCCAGGATTACCCCGTCACCGACAGGTCGGTGGATGTGCAGATACTTTCGATCAGGAAGAAGTTAGGTGAAGGCGGCGCTCTCATAGAAACGGTCAGGGGCGTGGGCTACAGATTCCGGGCCGAAGCATGAAAACACTTTTTGGCAAGACACTGGCCTCCCTTCTCGGCTTGAGCCTTGCCCTATGCCTGGTTTTCGCCCTTTTGTCCATAACGCTGATAGGGCAGATCCACGACGAAATCAATGACAGGGCCTTAGGCGAAACAGCCCGACTGCTATCGGCTTATATGCCGGATCCCTCCGATGCTGATACTCTGCAGCGCTGGACCCTGGAAGCCGGCGGGGCATCTTCGTACAGGATTACCGTCGTATATCCCGATGGCAAAGTAGCCGCCGACTCCAAGGCCGATCCTGGAACAATGGAAAGCCACGGCGACAGACCCGAGATCGCGCAGGCTCTCATGGGCTCGGAATCAAAGGCTACTAGAAAATCTAATACCCTGGGCATGGAACAGCGTTATATCGCCATACCCATAAAGGATAGCAAGTCGAGAATCATCGCCGCGTTCAGACTGTCCCTGGACACCCCGGCCATGGAGTCCAGGCTCTCGGAGCTGCAGTTCCTCCTGGTCACCGTGATTGCTCTCGCCGCTGCCCTTGCGGCCTTGGTAGCCATATTCCTCTCCCGGGGCATCACTCGGCCCCTGGGGCTCCTGGCCGATGCGGCCGAATCAGTGCCCCGCGGAGTCTCCGACGCCGCGGGAGCGACTCCCCAAAGCGGCTTCGCGCTCAAGAACAAGCGGCAGTTCTCCCGCAGCTCCCGGGAGATAAAGATTTTAACTCAAGCCCTGGACTCCATGGCCCGCGAGCTTTCCCTGCGGGCTGAATCGGCCGAGGCCAGGGAGAGAGAGGTGGAAGCTATCCTGGAAGGCATCTCCGAAGCGGTTCTGGCCTTGGATTCCGAGCTCAATCTGCGCCTAGCCAACAATGCTGCCAGGCAGCTCTTCGAGTTTTCGCCGGTCTCGAGGGCGGTTGACTCTGGAGCCGCGGCCTTGAATTCCGAAGCCGCAGCTCCCGAGGCCAAAGCCAGCGCTGTTGCAGCCCCCCAGCCTGTAGCTTCGGCCCCGCCTAAAAAATACAAGCTCTGCCTGCTCGAGGTATCTCGTTCGCCCGAACTTGAAGAAGTGGCGCGCAGAGCTCTGGAAACCGCAGCTGCCGCGGAAACTGATATCAAGCTCTACCGCCAGGGAAGCCAGCGGAGTTTCCAGGTCCTTGCCGCCGCCTACGGAAGGCAAAACAACTCGGATAAGCCGGAGGGCGTTGTGCTGGTGCTGAACGACCTTACGGTTCTGCGCCGCCTGGAGACTGTCCGGAGGGATTTTGTAGCCAATGTATCCCATGAACTCAGGACGCCCGTGCAACTGGTAAAAGGCTTCGCCGAAACACTATCGGGCGGGGCCTTGGAAGACCCTGAAAAAGCCAAACGCTTCGCGGAAATAATAGGCAGGAACGCGGCCAGAATGGAAAGGCTCATCGACGATTTGCTTTCCCTGGCCAAACTCGAGCAGGAAGAGAGGGGAAGCCTGGAGACGAGGCCGGAAAATCTACGGGAGCTCGTCCAGGAGGCTGTCGCCTCGGTGGAGTACGCTGCGGCGGCTAAAAACCTTACGCTTGAAATGGATTGCCCCAAGGAAATCATCGCAGAGGTGAATGGCGGTCTCATCGTCCAGGCGGTTTTCAATCTTCTCGATAACGCCGTCAAATACTCGCCTAAAGCCGGAGCCATCTCGGTTTCAGCCCGACTGGCTAACAGACTAGTCCGCATCGAAGTCAGAGACAAAGGTCCTGGAATCCCCGCCGCCGAGTTGCCCCGTCTCTTCGAGCGTTTCTACCGTGTCGATAAGTCTAGAAGCCGTGAGGTAGGCGGCACCGGCTTAGGGCTCGCCATTGTCCGCCACATCGCCACCGCCCACGGCGGCACTGTTGGCGTAGAGAGCTGGGAGGGAGAGGGCTCGCTGTTCTGGATTCAGATCAAGGCTGGGGGAATTGCAGGAGAGAACGCATCGGCCTATGCCAGTGCTCGCTGATACTTTTACATAGCTTTTTAAAACAGAAATAAAAGGACTGCCCGTGAATGGGGTAGTCCTTTTTTATGTAAATTGTCGAATAGTGACGAGATTCGTATATTTTAAGAACTTTTTAAGCAAGGAGATGACGAATAATCAGAATGCAAGATATAAAACTGGGAGAAAATGGATTTTACATCGGCGATGAAGCCGCGCCTCTTGCGGACATCGAAATAAGCAGGAAGGAAGACCTCACGATAGTAATCGAGCATACCAGAGTGTCGGAAAGCCTAAAAGGCCAAGGCATAGGCGGCCGCCTGGTGGAGGCGGTGGTGGAGCTGGCCAGGAAAGAAGGGGTAAAAATCTTGCCTTTGTGCTCCTATGCTCGGGCTTATCTACAGAAAAAGCCGGAATACGCAGATCTTCTTGTCAAGCTCCAATCCGGGCAATAAAAAAACCGCCTAGAAAAGGCGGTCTTCATTTCGTGGAGGTGAGGAGAATTGAACTCCTGACCTCTTGAATGCCATTCAAGCGCTCTACCAACTGAGCTACACCCCCGAAAGCGATGGGATACTACCCCGAAGCCCGCGGGAGTGTCAATAACTTGCAGAGAAAACAAGGATCGGTGGTTTGTTTATACACCCGCTTCGCCGCAGCATCACGGTATCGAAGCGCCACAGCGTCGCAGGGCCGCAGCGCCGTTGCGCTATCAAACCCCGATGATTCTGCTCAGCACCATGTA
>CAZHSK010000070.1:0-7554 GCA_964535235.1 uncultured Treponema sp.
TTTCCTGTTGTCTCAGCCATGGTGTTCTATCTCCTCCCCCTGCTGTACGAACCGAAAAAATTCGCTCCGTCCACCGCAGGAAGTCCATTCAGCGATAATGTCGGCAGCTTCTTCCACTGGCACTGCGCCCTGGGAAGCCAGCGCATCGCCGCCCAGGTTTCTGCTGCCGCCCAGGCAGGCCTTGTGTACAAACACATCTCTGCCCTCGCTCAGGGCATGCTCGGCGGTTATTAGAGCACCCGAACCCTCGGGGGCCTCTACCACGACGCAGGATCTGGCCAGGCCGGCTATAATCCTGTTCCTCTCGGGAAATCGATACCTGAGAATCCTGGTCTCCGGAGGATTTTCAGTGACCAGGGCTCCCCCCTCGTCCAAAATTCGGGCGGCCAGCGTCCTGTTGGAGGCCGGATACACGGAATCCATTCCCCCGGGCAGGACTGCCAGGGTTTTAGCCTTACCCTTCATGGCTCCCCTGTGGGCAGCCGAGTCTATGCCCAGGGCGAGGCCGGAAACCACACAGACTCCCCCGGACGAAAGTTCATGAGCCAGACGATATGCCGCCGCCAAGCCCCTTCCTGTAGCGGCCCTCGTGCCCACCAAGGCAACGCAGGGCATTTCGGGATCGGGCAGTCTCCCACGCACATACAAGCCGAAGGGTGGCCTATACACTTCTCCGAGCTGGGGGGGATAACGTCGATCGCCCAGGGCAACGAAGACTATATTTTTTTTGCCCAGGAACTCCGCATCTCGCCTGGCTTGTTCCAGGTAGGTTTGTGGAGTCCATACCCCGGGGCTCAAGGAACGCATGACGATGCCCTGCAATTCGCCGGAATGTATGGACACAAGATCTGAAGCAGAATCTACGGCCGCGGAGAGTAAAAGCTTTTCATGGCTCCGCAGAAACTCCATTCTGGCCAGCGCCAGATTGAGCAGAATCCCATCGGGGTTGGAACGGGAAGAGGCTTTGCTAAGGCAGGCATCCTGAAAAAGGGCTACCTGGCGGGGGCGACTCCAGTGTTTCATTGTCTTCCTCCGCCTTCCTGTACGCGCCGCCAATAGATTCATGCTTCCGTCATCCTCCTAAGACCTGGGAAAATATTCCCTGTGATAGCTTTGCAGGGCTTCTTCCTCGATATGGGTATAGATCTGGGTGGTGGAAATATCGCTATGTCCCAGAAGTTCCTGTACCGTCCTCAAATCGGCGCCTCCGGCTAAAAGGTGGGTTGCAAAACTGTGCCGGAAGGTGTGCACCTTGGCCGACACGCCAGCCACTGCCCTGATTCCCGAAAAGCGTTTCCAGATACCTTTCCTCGAAATGCCCTCCCCCTCCTGGTTGAGAAAGACAAGATCGGTTTTTCTCTTTTTTTCCAGCTGGGGTCTGGCTTCGGCCAGATAACGGCCCACCCAAAGCTGGGCATCGTCTCCGAAGGGAATAATCCTTTCCTTCTTGCGCTTCCCGATGACCCGCAAGAGCTTTTCCTTCATATACAGTCTGTCGAAGCTCAAGGACGCCGCCTCGGAAATCCTCAAACCGCAGGAGTAAATAAGCTCGAAGAGGGCCCTGTCTCTCAGCCCGTTGGGGGTTGTAAGATCGATACTCGCCAGGAACTTGTCCACTTCCTCGGGTTGGAGCACCTCTGGCAGGCTCCGTTCCTGTCGGGGGGTTCGTATGAGCTGTGAAGGATCATCCTGGCGTAGGCCATCCATCTTCATGAACTTGTAGAGGGAGTGAAGGCTCGCCACGAGCCGGGCCATGGTTGTCCTGGCCAAACCTTTCTGGTGACGCCATACGAGGAAGGAAAGAAGATCTTCCCCATCGGCATTAAGGGGATTCTTGCCCTGATCCGAGAGAAAGCGCTCCAGGTTTTCCAGTTCCCGGACATAGGCTTCGGCCGTGAGCGCCGAGCGCTTGCGTACCAATAAAAGGTGGGCTCTGTAGCGAGCGCCGAGTTCGGTCAAAATTTCACTCCCACCTTCTCTGCGCCAAATCGCTTATCCCTGAGAATCGTGGGTATGTCTAGTTCGTCGCCATCGGCTGCATTTTCAAAGCCGTAGCCCTTGGCCGGAGCCGGGGCTTGCTGACTTATAAGTTCGAAATCCTGAGGCGAGACATAATCGCTGGCGGGCTTCCGGATTTCAGGCCTGTTCCTTAAACTCGAGCGGGCCATGTCGGAGAGGCTCTGGCTACGCTGGGATCCGAAGCCTGTAGCGATGACGGTAACCCTCACCTCGTCCTCTATTTTTGGATCGGTGACAAAGCCCGCTATGATGTGGGCGTTCTCATCGGCCTTTTCGGTAATGTAGTCCACGATCTCCTGGTATTCGATGAGTGAAAAATCCTCGCCGCCAGTGACGTTGACCAGGACATTCCGGGCTCCCTCGATCTTGGCATCCTCGAGAAGAGGATTGTTGACCGCTTTGTTGGCCGCGTCCACAGCCCTGTTTTCACCCACGCCCACGCCGATGCCCATGATGGCATCGCCCTGACCCTGCATGACCGTGCGCACGTCGGCGAAGTCGATATTAATGTCACCAGCCAAGGTAATGAGGTCTGATATGCCTTGGACGCCCTGCCGGAGCACGTCATCGGCCAGGAGGAATGCTTGTTTAATAGGTGTCTTTTTGTCGACAACCTTGAGCAGGTTCTGGTTTGGAATGACAATAACCGTATCCACGGCCTGCCTGAGTTTTTCCAGACCCTCCTCGGCAATGCGGCTTACTACCTTGCCTTCGAAGGCAAAGGGTTTGGTCACCACGGCTACGGTGAGCGCGCCCAGATCCCTGGCCGTCTGGGCGATGATCGGAGCAGAACCCGTGCCCGTGCCGCCGCCCAATCCCGTGGTTACGAAAACCATATCGGCCCCGCGGAGGGATTGTTCAATAATCTCCCTGTCCTCCATGGCCGCTTTTTCACCCACTTCGGGTCTTCCGCCTGCGCCTAAACCCTTAGTCTGCTTGGTGCCTATACCCAGTCGTATCTCGGCCTTGGAACGCTCCAGGTCCTGAAGATCCGTGTTGACGGCGATAAACTGAACGCTTTTTACGCCGCTTACGATCATTCTGTTCACCGCGTTGGAACCGCCGCCGCCGGCGCCAATAACCTTTATTACGGTCGGATTCACTGCACCTTCATCATCAATAATTTCTATAGACATACATGCCCTCCCTCTCAAATGAATTTATCCTTGATCACACCTATTACTTTTCCCAGAATCGAAGGCCGCTTTTTATCCTTGCGAAGCGTCTGCTGGCCCCTCATGGGGTCGGCGGCTACCTGAGCGTCGGCCTCCAGAAGCACCAAGCCCACCGCTGTCGCGAAGGCCGGATTCCTGTATTCGTTCTCCAACCCACCTATGACGGGCGGACTACCCAGGTGTACTGGCATATCAAAGACAGACTGGGCCAATTCACAGGCTCCTGCCATGAGCGATGCGCCTCCGGAGAGAACGACGCCTGCCTTTATTTCCTTGAGCCATCCCGACTTTTCCAGCTTTTCCTTGGCCATGAGAAAGATCTCTTCCATGCGGGGCTGCACGATCGCGCAGAGCTTTCGCCTGGGGATTTCTGTAGGTTCCCTGCCGCCGATGCCCGGCACGACGATCAGTTCATCGGCGTCCACCGAGTCAAGCCAGCAGGAGGCGGCTTCCCGTTTCAGGCGCTCGGCCGAGTCCATGAGGACGCTGAGCATGATGGAGATGTCGTTGGTAACCTGCATGCCCCCCGCTGGAATGGCCGCTGTATACCAGGGAGCCCCTTCCTTGAAGACCATAAGGTCGGTTGTGCCACCACCTATATCTAAAAGTAGACATCCTAAATCCCTTTCATCATCCGAGAGTACCGAACGGGAGGCAGCCAGGCTGCCCAGGATACGCCGCTCAGGCTTATACCCTGCCCTATTGACGCATTTGGCCATATTCTGGGTTGTAGTCACAGAAGTAGTGACAATGTGAACCTCGGATTCCAGGCGCACGCCCATCATGTGCAAGGGATCCCTTATATCCTTCTGGGTATCCACCGAATACACCTGGGGTATGACATGGAGGATCTCCCTGTCCATGGGGATGGATACCGCCTTGGCCGCATCGTGTACCCGGGTTATGTCATCGGCGGTGATTTCCTTGCCCCGACCGGCGACGGCCACGACTCCCTTGGAGTTGAGGCATTCCACATTGGCCCCCGAAACGCCCATGACGCAGGAATGGATCTCCCGGCCCGACATGAGTTCGGCCGATTCTATCGCCGCGCTCACCGCGGAGAGGGTTGCCTCGATGTTGAGCACCACGCCTCTTCGCAGTCCCGTGGAGGGTGCTACGCCGACGCCGATTATTTCCAGTTGATCATCTTCGTTAAAATCCCCTACCACGGCTCTGGTGGTAGTGGTGCCGATATCGAGACCGACAATATAGGAATCAGCCAGCTTGTGCCTCCTTAGTTCTGTACACGATGGTACCCGTGCGGAAATCGATTTCTTCGATCTTTTCCATACCCTGTCTGCCGTCGAGAATATCCAGAACCAGCAAAGCAGATCCCAGGCTTGCACGAGTCAGCCTGGCCGGCATGCGGACAGGAACGGTCTTGCCCGAGGGGAAGAGCAGAAGCTCAGCCTCGGATTCGGAAATTTTTTCTATGCGTATTTCTGAAAACGCTTCCAGGGGCGAAGGACTGGAGGCCGAAAGCTCTGCGATGTCGGCAAGGAGGGGCCGCAGATATTCGGGGAGCCTCTGCCCGGGAGTAAAGCGTTCGAACCTGATGCCCGAAAGGACGGGAACCCTGCCGGGGGAGGCAATGCTGTCCATATAGGCGAAGGCCACCCCATCCTTGTCCAGGGCGATGGAGCGGGTTCCCAGCTCCTCGGTGACCAGCACACAGGCCACGGGCATACGCTCGGCCAGGTTGACGATCAGCTTGTCGGGAAATGCCCTGCCTATCCGCACCGATGCAACCTTGGGATTGCCGAGAATCCGGGCTTCCATGGCGGGGATATCGGCATTTACCAGGTTGATTTCCTCATTCAAGGCCAGGGCATCCATGATTTCCGACTCCAACACGTTGAGCATTCCCTGGACGCTCACCGCATTTACCCTGGTGACTTCGGGAATGGAAAAATACAGTCCCGAACCAAGAGCCAGAAGGAGAACCAGGGCTAGAACCAGCTTGGCATTATCGCTTTTTCCCTTAGTCTTGGCCGCCGCTTTTTCCCGGGCGGAAATGCCCTTGGAAATGGAGGCTGCCTTCTGATTGTAGAGTTTTTTAGGCTTTGCCCTTCCAGGCTGGGTTTGGCGGGCCAGTCGGATAAGAATATCCCCTTCCATATGCCCCGCAGCATTCCGCGCTTCACTGTCCGTAGCCTTTCCCCTTCCCATCGTCGAGGACTTCTTGGCCGAAGGAGAACCGGAGGTGCCCTGAATGCCCGTCTCGCGCCTGGCCGTACTCCTGTCGAAGAGAGACCTGCTTTTAGGAGAGGTATCGCTTTTATCCTTCCCGGGAACCTTGGCTTCCAAGGGTGTCTTGATAGACATAGCCTGCCCCAACGCCCGGGCTTCCCTGAGAAGCTCTATTTTTGGCCGTGCGCCGAGTTTCGTATCATTCATCGTCCTTTCCTCCGGAAATGCGCTGTTCATCACCCGGCCCCAGGGTTTCAAAGCTTCTAGTCTTGAGGGCGTTCAGAATGAGCCCGCCTGAGAGGGCAGTGGAAATCAGGGAAGAGCCGCCTTGAGAAAAAAACGGAAGAGCGATTCCCGTGGCTGGCAGGAAGCCACTCACGACGCCGAGGTTTACCAGGAACTGGATGGATAGAAGCGCCAGCATGCCCAGGGCTAAAAGCTGGGGAAAGCCATCCTTGCGCCTTATTCCCCTCACAACCGAAACAACGAGGAAGCCCCAGAGCACAAAAACGGCGGCCACGCCCAGAAGGCCGGTCTCCTCCGCGAAGGCGGCGAATACAAAGTCCGACTGGACCTCGGGAATAGACGAGAGCTTTCGGGTACCCAGTCCCAAGCCCTTGCCCCAGAAGCCGCCGGACATGATGGCCCTGATGGAATTCTGCACTTGGTAGTTCATGCCATGGGGATCAAAGTCGGGAATTATATAGCCCAGCACCCGGATCAGCCTGTATTCGGAAGAGGTGATCATGAGGATCACCGCGGGTATTACCAGGGCGACCACGGCCAGGAAAAAGCGGACTGGGGTTCCGGCTACCCAGAACACGGCTATTCCAGCCAGGAGAGAAAGCATGGAAGTGGAAAAATCATCTTGCAGGTATATGAAAAGCGTTCCCAAGCCCAGGATAATGAGGGGGAATACGGCGTCGCCCGCCGATTTCCTTATTCTATCGTTCTTGCCGTCCATCACATGAGCGGCATAGATGAGCACTATGGGCTTCCATAGCTCCGAGGGCTGGAAATTGGTTACTTTCAGGTTTATCCAGCGCCTGGCACCGTTGATCTCCACTCCCAGTCCGGGGATGAGGGGCAAGAGGAGGGAAAACAAGGATATGAGGGTAAGGGGGCCTATGAGAGCCCTGATTTTGTCCAGCGGAACCTTGGCAGCGAGCACGAAAATGGCGATGGCAGGGATGAAGAAGAGCGCCTGGCGCAAGGCAAAATAGCTGGCTCCTCTCTCCATGCGGATTCCGTACCCCGAGGATGCAGACCACATGGCGACAAAACCCAGGAGCGCTAAGGTGGTAAAGGAACCTAAAAACCCCGAGCTGGAGTTTTCGAATTCCCGCCTTTCCATGCCGCTTCCATCCAATAAACGCATCTGCCGCTCCTACTGAATCTTCAGCGTCGAGAGCGCCAGCAATGCGAACATGCCGCCCAGTATCCAGAATCGGACGACAACCTTGGTTTCCTTGAGGCCCGAGAGTTCAAAGTGATGGTGGATGGGAGCCATCCTGAAGAGGCGCTTGCCCTTGGTCGCCTTGAAATAGAGAACCTGGAGCATTACAGAACCCAGTTCCATTACAAAGACTCCACCGATAAGTAGAAGAAGGGCTTCCTTCTTGACAATAAGGGAGAGAACGGCCAGCACTCCGCCCAGGGAAAGGGAGCCCGAGTCGCCCATGAAGACCTCGGCTGGATGGGAGTTGAACCAGAGGAAGCCGGTGCAGGCTCCCAAAAGCGCCAGGTTGAAGACCGTCAGCTCGCCTGCGCCGCGGATGTAGGGAATCCCCAGGTAACCAGACCAGTCGGCCCGTCCGCTTACATAGGTCAGGATCGAGAAGGCCAGGAGGGCCATGATGATAAGACCGGTCGCCAGGCCATCCAGGCCGTCGGTGATATTGACCGCATTGGACCAGGCGGTGACGTAGATCATGGCCAGGGGAATCCAGGCGAAACCTAGATCGATGATATAATTCTTGAAGAAGGGAAGATAAAGCTTGGTGGCGCCCTCACCTCCCGTGAGATAGAGTCCCACAGCCACCACCCCAGATACGAGGAACTGGAAAAACAATTTTTTGCCGGCCGAAAGCCCATCTGAATTCTTTTTCTTGATCTTGAGCCAGTCGTCGGCGCTACCTATGAGGCCGAAGCCCAGAAGGGCGAAGAGGGC
>CAZHSK010000071.1:0-7517 GCA_964535235.1 uncultured Treponema sp.
AGCTGATGTGGCCCGACGGGGTGCACTTGGGCAGGGATCATGTGGGACAGCATGCACAGAAGATTGCTGCGCTGGCGGGTATCAAGGTAGCCCCTGAAGTGAGCTTCCTCATGGTGGAGAGCCATGAGATAGGCCTGGCCGATCCCTTCTCAGGCGAGAAGCTGTCGCCGGTGCTGACGGTGTGGAAGTACAAGGAATTTGAACAGGCTATCTGCCTGGTACGTGACATTACCCGTTTCTCAGGCTACGGGCACTCTTGCGGGATTCACACCACGAACGATGCGCACATGGTGGAGTTGGCTACCAGAGCCCGGGTGAGCCGGGTTATGGTGCGGCAGACCCAGCCCTATGGGAACTCAGGCAATTATGACAACGGGATGCCTTTCGGGCTTACTCTGGGCTGCGGAACCTGGGGCGGGAACATCACGAACGAGAACATCCACTGGAAGCACTTCCTGAATATCACCTGGGTGTCCAAGCCGATTGCGCCGGTGGTGCCCGACGAGGGCAAGATCTTCGGCGAGCACTGGAAGAAGTACGGGAAATAACGCGAAAGGCTGCCATCGACGGCGGCCTTCACTACGTTTAATATAGGTTATAGCGAAAGGAGATATGTAGTATGGATACAATGGAGAAGTACAAGAAGTACGTCAACACAGCGTTCGTAAAAGCGATCGAACCGATAGTGGTAGAGAAAGCTTCGGGCAGCAAGATAATCGATTCAGACGGCAAAACCTATACCGACCTCTATGCCGGTATCGCGGTGGCCAATGCGGGCCATGTCAATCCCGAAGTGGCGGCGGCAGCCAAGGCTCAGATAGACAAGGTTGTGCATTCCTGCGCCTATGTCTATCATTCCATCCCCGTGGCTGACCTGGCAGAAAAACTGGCCGAAGTTACTCCCGGAAGGCTCCAGAAAACCTTCTTCGGCAATGGTGGCGCCGAGGCTATCGAGGGCGCCATGCGAATGGCCAAGCAGTACACAAAGAAAACTGAGTTCATCGCCCTCCAGGGTTCCTTCCATGGAAGAAGTCTGGCCACTCTCTCAATAACCGGCAACAAGGACAGGAAAAGAGGCGGCGGCCCCTACATGCCCGGCGTTTCATTCCATCCCGCAGCCTATTGCTATCGCTGCAACTACGCCATGAGTTATCCCTCCTGCGACATGTACTGCGCCAAGCAGCTGGAGCGGACCATTCAGTTCGACACTTCGGAGAACGTTGCGGCCTTTATCGCCGAAACCATGATGGGCGAGGGCGGTATCATAATTCCTCCCAAGGAATACTACAAAGAGATCAAGAAAACCCTGGACAAGTACGGCATTCTCCTCTTCCTCGATGAGGTCCAGTGCGGCTACGGCCGTTCGGGCAAGCTCTTCGCGGTGGAGCACTATGATGTTGAGCCGGATATCATGACCTTTGCCAAGGGCATTGCCGATGGCTTCCCCCTTTCAGCCTTCATCGCAAGGCCTGAGATTGCCGATTCCTTTAAACCTGGCGACCATCTCTCCACTTTCGGCGGCAATCCCGTTTCCTGCGCCGCGGGCCTGGCCAATCTCAACTTCATGCTCCGGGAGAAGATTCCCGAAAAGGCGCTCGCCAAGGGCGAGAAGGTCGTCGGCGAGCTCAAGGAACTCCAGAAGAAGGCGCCCCTCATCGGCGACGTGCGCGGTTCGGGCCTTATGATCGGCATCGAGCTGGTCAGGGACAAGGCGAAGACCCCCGCCAACGAAGAAGCGGGCAAGATCCGCGCCGCCATGCGGCAGAAGGGTTTCCTCATCGGCGTGGGCGGCACCTACGGCAACGTGCTCCGCTTCCAGCCGCCCCTGGTGATCAGCTCAGAGGAACTGAGCGCGGCGGTAGCCGCTCTGGCCGAGAGCCTCAAGGCGCTGTAAATGAAGATCTCGATAATTGGGTCCGGCGCCATGGGGTCCCTGTTCGGAGGAGGCCTGGCCTCCTCCGGCCACGAGGTCGTGCTCTACGACGTCTACAAGGATCACGTGGACGCCATCAACAGGGACGGCCTGGCCATCGAGGACGCGGCTACCGGCGCGGTGAAGGTGGTCAGGCCCAAGGCTTCCGCAGACCCCGAGGCTGTTAGGGATTCGGATGTGATGATCATCTTCGTCAAGTCCACCAATACCGAGGAAGCCGCCGCCGACTTCAAGGCCTACGCCAAGCCAAGCACCATAGCCCTTACCTTGCAGAACGGCCTTGGCAACGAGGCTATCCTTCGCAAGCATTTCGGGCCGGCGCGTACCGCGGCGGGGGTGACGTCCCAGGGAGCCACCTTCTTGGGACCGGGAAAAATCCGGCACGCGGGCAAGGGACCCACCCACATGGCCATGGCCGACGGCGATCAGAGCAAGCTTGCGAAGCTGGCCGAGGCCCTGGCCGCCGCGGGATTCGAAATTCATGTGGACAAGGACGTGGCGGGCATGATCTGGAGCAAGCTCCTGATCAACGTGGGCATAAACGCCATGACAGCCCTCCTGAATGTAACGAACGGCAGGCTTTTGGAGTTTGCCGATATAAAGGATATCATGGCCGAAATGGTGGAAGAGGCCATGGCTGTGGCGAAGGCGAGGGGAATCAGCCTGAGCTACGCCGATCCCCTGGCGGTGGTCTACGATGTCGCCGCCAAGACGGGGGCGAATTTTTCCTCGATGCTCCAGGATTTTCAAAAGAATCGCCGGTCGGAGATAGATTTCATGAACGGCGCGATCGTGAGGGAGGCCAAGGAATTGGGTATTCCCGTTCCGGTCAACGAAACCGTCACCCGTTTGGTGAGAACTCTCGACAGGCTTCACGCGGGCAAACAAGGAGCATGAATGGTAAAGGATAGGGAAAAAAGTTTCGTCTCCGGGGTGGATAAACACGAACTCGTGGAACTCACCCGGGACCTGGTGCGCATCGATTCGGTGATCCGACCGGACAAAGGCGGTACCGAAAAAAACCTGGTCCGCTTTATCGTGGACTGGATTCGCCGGGAGGTGGGGGTGGAACCCCTGGTGGAAGAAGTCGCTCCAGGACGGGAGAATATTATCCTGACCGTCGATTCCGGAAAGCCCGGGCCCTGCCTGATGGTCGAAGGACACACCGACGTGGTGAGCGAAGGGGACCCCGCCGCATGGGACTATGCTCCCTTCGGAGCCCAGCTCGTGGAAGGCAGAATCTATGGCCGCGGCTCCTGCGACATGAAGGCCGGCGACGCCATTGCCCTGCAACTGGCCAAGATATTCGCCACGACAAAGGAATCCTGGGTGGGCAAGCTTAGGGTGGGCCTCGTCTGCGACGAGGAAGGCATGATGATCGGCATCAAGGACTACATCAAGAAGGGGCACGCGGACATCGTGGATGCCTGCCTCGTGCCGGAGCCCGAGGAGAACAACCTTTGCATCTCCATGAAGGGGGCCATCAGGGCTATCGTCAAGGTCCAGGGCAAGATGGCCCACGGCGCCATGCCTTTATCGGGGATCAATCCCAACACCAGACTGGCCCGTATCATCCTTGCCTTCGAGGAGTTCGAGGCGGCGGAGAAAAAACGCTGCGGCAGGGACCCCTATCTGGGACTGCCGTCGGTAACCTTCACCGTGGTCCAGGCCCCGCCCCCCGGAAGCCCCCCACAGCTCAACGTCATGCCCGCCGAAGCTCTGGGGTATGTGGATATCCGCACCACCCTCGCCCAAAACCACGATCAGGTCAGGCAGGCCCTGCGCGATATCCTCGCCGGGCTCGCCAAAACCGACCCGGATTTCAAGGCCGAGATCGAGTTCATCGAGGACAGGCCCGTTGTGGGCATAGAGAAAGACGAACCCATCGCCGCCATATCGGCCCAGGCCTACCGCGACCTGACGGGGAGGGACCCCGTCTGGAACGGTGTCCCCGGCGCCACCGACGGCACTTTCCTGAGCGCCTGGAAAGGAATCCCCTGCCTGGTCAACGGGCCGGGAAACAGGCTGATTCCCCACCAGAAAAACGAATACGTAGAGGTGGAAGAATTGTTCGAATGCGCCAGAATCTACGCCCTCACGGCGAGCCGCTATCTGGACCCGGAGTCTCCGGCGCCACGACGGCAATCCTAAGACAGGGAAATGAATATGCTTAAAATTACCGGCTTATGCAAAAATTTCGGAGCCCTCCAGGCGTTGAACAAAGTGGACGTGGAGGTCAAGCAGGGGGAGATCCACGGGATCATCGGTCCTAACGGTTCGGGAAAGACAACCCTCTTCAACTGCATCACCGGGGTTCTCAAACCCGACGGCGGAAAGATCACTTTCCAGGACGAGGATATCACCGGCCTGCGGGCCGACCTCATCTCCAACAAGGGTATCCACAGGACCTTCCAGGCGGGAAAGCTCGTGCCCAATCTGACGGTGCTCGAGAATGTCATGTCCGGCGTCCAAGATTCCGTGGGCAGTGTGCTCAAGGATACGATTCTCCGGTTTCCCTTCACCAAGGCGAAGCGGGAAAAGGAAATCGAGGGAAAAGCCCGCCGCATAATCGAAATCACGGGACTGACCCATTCCATCAACCGCTGGTCGGCCGACCTTGTATGGACCGAACGACAGCTCGTGCAGATCGCCCGGGCTATCATCGCCGAGCCCAAACTCCTGCTGCTGGACGAACCCGCTTCGGGCATGGGCGCCAAGGAAATCGACGAGGTGGATGAAATAATCCGTAAGGTGAGGGATATGGGCATCACGGTCGTCGTGGTGAGCCACGATGTCAAGATGCTCATGAACATGTCGGATATCGTGACGGTCTTCAATTTCGGCCAGAAGATCGCCGAGGGTGTTCCGGCGGACGTACAGAAAAATCCCAAAGTGCTGGAGGCCTACCTTGGCGCAGAATGAAAAAAATCCAGCCTCCCCTCCGGGAACAGCGCTTCTCAAGGTGGAGGATCTCTCGGTTTCCTACGGGCACATCAATGCCCTCAAGAAGGTGAACATCGAGGTCTTTCCCGGCGAAATCGTCGTGCTCATAGGAGCTAACGGAGCCGGCAAGACCACCCTGCTCTCATCAGTTCTAGGCATTACCCCTTCCCAGTCCGGAACCATCACCTTCGACGGGCAGCGGATCGACAAGGAGCCCGTGGACAAGAATGTACGCAAAGGTGTCTGTCTCGTGCCCGAAGGTCGGGGCGTCTTCGCCTCCATGACGGTGATGGACAATCTTCTTCTGGGCGCCCACCACAATCTGCAGAATAAGGACAAAAACCTAAAGCGGGTTTTCGAATGGTTCCCCATACTCAATCAAAGGAAGAACCAGGTAGCCAAGACTCTCTCCGGTGGCGAACGGCAGATGCTCTCCATAGCCCGGGGGCTCATGTCGGCTCCCAAGCTTATTCTTGTGGATGAACCTTCGATAGGTCTGGCGCCCATTGTCGTCAACGATATTTTCACCATTCTCCAGATGCTGAATAAGGAAGGCTATACGATCCTGCTTTCCGAGCAGAATGCCTACAAAGCCCTCAAAGCCGCCCACAGGGGTTATGTCCTGGAGACCGGCACCGTGACGCTCGCCGGGACCGCCCAGCAGCTGCTGAACGACCCCGGTGTCAAAGCCGCCTACATTGGAGCCTAAAGCCATGCAAGTATTCATAGCGCAAATTATCAACGGACTTTCATTGGGAAGCATATACGTGCTTCTGGCCACCGGATTCAATCTCTTGCTTCTGGTGGCCCTGATCATCCACTTTTCCTATCCCGTGGTCGTGGTCTTCTCCATGTACATCGTATGGGTGGTGCTCAACGCCACGGGCAACAATCTCCTTCTCGGCATTCTGGCGGGCGTCGTTTCTTCCATCCTGCTCAACGTGATAAGCGCCCCCATCTTCCAAAAGGTCATGCAGAAGCGGGGCGAGGTGGATGTCAACTCCACCATGGTCGTATCCATGGGGATGGGATTCATTATCACCGACATCCTCTCCCACTCATTCAACCACGGTTTCCCCATCGCCTATCCCGAAGCCATCACCGGCGGTGGTCCCTTGTTCAGGATCGGCCTCATAAGCGTTCAGGTGGGGCAGGTGTGGTCCCTCGTCATAGGCGCGGTCGCCGTGTCGGCCTTCTTCGTCCTTCTCTATAAAACCAGGGCAGGACGCGCGTTCAGGGCTATCGCCGAAGACCCGGCGGGCGCGAGGTTGGTGGGCATCCCCCTGGTTAAGACGGGCATTCAAAGTTACGCCCTCTCGGGCATCATGGGCGGTATGTCGGCTATTCTCATCGCCATGCTCCTACATTCCGCCTCTCCCGGTCTGGGGGATATGCTGGCCCACAAGGTCTTGGCCGTATCCATCGTGGCCGGGCTGGGCAATCTCGTGGGCGGCTTAGTGGTCGGCTTAGCCCTGGGGGTACTTGAAGCCCTGATCCAAGGCTACGCCGCGGGCAGCTGGTCCAACGCCATCGCTTTCGTGGTCATGCTCGTCGTTATCTTATGGAAGCCGAAAGGTCTCTTCGGCATCAAGGTCTAACAAGGAGGACACCGTGTCGTTATCGATATATTACTTTCTTGCTATTACCGCGGTGAACATCCTCATGACCTGGGCGATTTACCTGCCCTACAGGGTCGCGCATCTGCACTTTATCACCATCGCGAACATGGCTATCTCCGGCTACCTGGCCGGTTTCCTGGTGATGAGCCTGAAGCTGCCCTTTTTCTGGGCCCTCCTCATCGGTTTCGCCGTAGGCGGAATAATCGGCTATATCGTCTCCCTCTTCATAGGCGACGCTCCCACCTTCGCGGTGGTAATAGTCGGTTTTACCTTCATTTACATAACCAGGACCGTAATCGAAAATCTGCCCGCCGTGGGCGGAACCATGGGAATGTTCGGGCTGCCCAACATAGGGAACTCTCCTGCGGCGCATCGCTACATAATACTGGCGATTCTCTACGGCCTGGTGCTGCTCGTGGGCTTCCTCATCCACCGCTTCGACAGTTCGCGGCTCGGCAAGGCGGCTTCGGCGGTCTTCGTCGATAAGGATCTGGCCACATCCCTTGGCGTGGATATAAAGAAAGTGGGCCAGCTTTTGCAGGTATTCAGCTGTCTTGTCGCTGGAGGGACCGGAGTCTTGTACGGCTTTATCTACAAAAGCTTCCATCTGGACTTCTTTACCTTCCACCTTGTGGGAGTCTTCATGACCACCATCTTCGTAGGCGGCTATACCACCCTCTGGGGCTCCCTCCTGATGGCGCCCGTGCTCTACGGCCTTCCCCTTTTGTTCCCAAAAGAAATTCAATCCTGGCGCATGGTCATTTATGGTGTTATACTAATTCTTATATTGGTGCTGAAGCCCGAAGGCTTTATAACCAGAAAGTTCGTTTACAATATTGGTATCCGTCTTTCGCGCAAGCGGGGGAAGATATAAAGACTATTAAGGAGGTCTTATGAAAAAATTAGCCGGAGTAATGGTACTGCTCCTTGTCGCTTCTACCGCGGCGTTTGGCCAGGTAGTGGTGAACGAATGGCAAATACCATTCCTCAACTCCCTAACCGGCGCCATCGCGTCGATCGGC
>CAZHSK010000072.1:0-7468 GCA_964535235.1 uncultured Treponema sp.
TCTCCCCTCCAAGGGAGGATTCATGGCCAATTCCAAAGTTTTATTCATTACCAGCCTGGGTGAGATCGAACTGGAGGTTTTCGAAGAAAAGACTCCGGTTACGGCTGCCAGTTTTCTTGAGTATGTAAAATCAGGCTTTTATGACGGCACTATATTCCACAGGGTAATTCCCGGCTTCGTAGCCCAGGGCGGAGGTTTTGTGCCTGGCATGGAGCAGAAAACAACCCGAGCCCCTATCGTAAATGAAGCGGCCAAGGGTCCTGCCAACAGCCGGGGTACACTTTCCATGGCCCGTACTCCCAATCCGGACAGCGCCACAAGTCAGTTTTTCATCAATTTTGTGAACAATACCAGCCTGGATTACCGGGGTCCCGGACCGGGGGCAGGCTACTGCGTATTCGCTCAGGTGACGAAGGGAATGGAGGTGGTGGATGCCATGGCCAAGGTTCCTACCGGACGAAGACCCCCTCACGCCGACGTGCCCAGGGAGGATATTGTCCTCGTGGCAGCGAAGATCCTCTAGGAATTCGTGGTGGTGCGGGCGTTTTAGTCGTCCTTGACTTTAAATAATGCGAAAAATGACGCCTGTTACTATTGACCGATACGAGGCGGTGAAGGTATAGTCTGCTTGTTACTATCGGTAGTAACAATTATAGCCTGCCTTTTCAACAACTAAGGCGAAAACGAGGTTTCCAATGTCCAAGCGTTCACTTCTCCCGCTATTTACTGTGCTGACAGCCTTGCTTGCCCTATCATGCTCGGGCGGAAAGAAAACTGTAGGTATTGCCAAGTTTGTAGCCCACCCCGCCTTAGACGCGGTAGAGCAGGGTATTGTGGATGAAATATCCCAGGCCAAGCCCGATGTGGAGCTGGACAGGCAGAATTCCAATGCCGACATGGCCACCGCGGGCCAGATTGCCCAGCGCTTCAAGCAGGCCAAGGTTTCGGTGGCTGTGGGTATCGCGACTCCCACGGCCCAGGCATTGGTCAACCAAATAAAAGACAAACCTGTGGTATTCTCGGTGGTGACAGATCCTGTTTCGGCAGGCCTGGTGGAGAGCATGGACAAGGGCGGGGCTAATGTGACCGGCACCTCGGACATGACCCCGGTGCGGGTGCAGCTGGACATGCTGCTCGCCATAGCGCCTGTAAAGCGCCTTGGCCACCTGTATTCCTCAGGTGAGGCTAATTCCCTTGCTCTGGCCGAGATTGTCAAAGCCTACTGTGCCGAAAAAGGCCTGGACTACGTGGAAGCGACCATCACCAATTCGTCGGAGGTAAAGTCGGCCCTGCTTTCCATAGCGGATCGCATAGACGGCCTCTATCTGGGAAACGACAACACGGTATTCTCGGCTCTCAGCGCGGTATCGGAGGTGACGCTGGAGAAGAAAATCCCTCTCATGTCAGCCGATCCCTCGTCGGCCGAGAGTATTCCCGTGCTGGCAGCCCAGGGCTACGACTACTATCAGATGGGCAGAGCCACCGGCAAGATCGTGGTGAGAATTCTCAACGGCGAAAAAACCAAGGATATTCCCCCCTTCCTCCCCACGGATCCCGAGGCCATGGATCTGGTGCTGAATCTGGATGTAGCCCAGACCCTGGGGCTTAGCCTGGATCCCGCCCTGGTGGAAAAGGCTACTGTCCTGGTATCCGGCGGTACGGTGACCAAGAAATAGACCGATGATCGAAGGTATACTTGTCGAGGGTCTGATCTACGGGATCATGGCCCTCGGGCTTTTTATCAGTTTCAGGGTTCTGGATTTTCCCGACCTCACGGTGGAGGGTTCGTTTCCCGCGGGGGCGGCGGCCGCCGGGGCTATTGTGGGCGTATCGGGCAGGGCTTTGGCCGCGGGGGCGGGCGGTTTTGTGGCGGCCGCCGCCCCCGTGCTGGCCCTCATCGCGGGCTTTGCAGCCGGAGCTGCAGCGGGCCTGGCGACCTCAATGATTCACCACAAACTCAAGGTGCCGCCCATTCTGGCGGGCATCGTCACTATGACGGGTTTTTATTCCATAAACTTGAGAATTCTGGGCGGCAGGCCCAACCTTCCCTTAATCAAAAACAATCCTCTTTTGGATATCGCGCGCGGTTGGCTGGGATCCGGCATTGCCCAGGATATTTCGGTATTCCTGGCAGCCCTGCTGGTGGCCCTGCTGGTGGCGGGTCTCATGGATCTTTTCTTTCACACCGAGCTGGGCATAGCCATGGGCGCGTTGGGCGACAACGAAGCTTCGGTGGTGCAGGCGGGAATAAATCCCGTCTCGCTGCGAACCCTCGGCATAACGCTGGCCAACGGAATTACCGGTCTTTCCGGCGCGTTGGCCGCTTCATATCAGGGTTTTGCCGATGTCAACTTCGGCGCTGGAATCGTGGCATCGGGCTTAGCCTCGGTAATGTTGGGCGAACTCATCATCAAGTCACAATTCATCACCATTCAGATTTTGCGGGTTCTTTTGGGTTCCATCCTTTTCAAGGGACTCATGTACGTTGCGCGATCTTGGGGATATCTTGCCGGACTAACGCCCAACGATCTGCGACTTCTCACGGCGCTTCTCATAATAGGCGCGGTATGGATTTCCAAATACGCAGGCAAGCGGCCCAAGTCCCCGGGTAAAGACTTAAGGGGCAGCCGATGATACGCATGGAATCGGTGGAAGTAGTCTTTCCCCAGGGCGGCGGCGAAGAGCACAGGGTTTTAAATAAAATAAATCTCACCGTGCCCAGAGGGCAGACGGTGTCTATCATAGGCTCCAACGGGGCGGGCAAGAGCACCTTGCTCAACGCTATCGCCGGCACAGTGCCCTTGAGAAGCGGACATGTACTTGTGGACGGCAGGGACTGCAGCAAGGATCCTGAGTGGCTGAGGGCTCGCTACTTGGGCAGGGTGCGGCAGAACCCCTTGGCGGGCACCGCCGGTGAAATGACGATTTTGGATAATTTAGCCCTGGCATCCCGCAAAGGTCCTAGAAGCCTGCGCATCGCCGTGACAGCCAGCAAGGCCAAAGAGCTCGCCGAAGAGGTCGCCCAACTGGGCATGGGACTGGAATCGAGGCTCAAGGAGAACGTTTCCCGCCTTTCGGGAGGCCAGCGCCAGGCCCTTACCCTCCTCATGGCGGTGTTGTCCAGACCTTCGGTCCTACTGCTGGACGAACATACGGCGGCCCTGGATCCGGGCAACGCTGATATAGTGGCCCGGCTTACCAAGCGCTTTATAGCGGACTACGCGCTTACCGCCCTTATCGTCACACACGATATGAAGCGGGCGCTGGAACAGGCCGAGCGGGTGATAATGATGCACGAAGGACAGATTCTGGCCGATGTGAGCGGCCCTGAAAAAGAGAGCATGCAGGTGGCTGACTTGGTGGAACTCTTCAGGAAATCACGAGGCAAGGAATACGCAGAGGATAGGGATCTGCTAGGCTGAAAGTAGTGTCACGAAGCCTGCACCATTGAAGCAGGTAAAGGGTATCAGTGCGTTGCCCCTTGTGGAGTGGATCACTCAAGGGGGAACCGATGGAAGAGTTCTCATTTTGCCCAAATTCTGAATGCGAGCTTCATCAGCAAGGCGATACTTCAGGGTGGTATGCGCCACGGGGAAGCTATCATACTACTACATTTGGGAGAGTCAGGCGGTATCGATGCAACCGCTGCGGCTGTTGGTTTTCACACCAAAGCTTCAGCATCGATTACTATGCGAAGCGAAAGGTGAACTACCAAGAGCTTCTGCTTCGACATGTTTCATCCTCAAGCGGTCGCGCGATAAGCCGGGCTATGGGTATCTCTCCCGATTCAGTGCAAAACCGTCTGGATCGGCTTGCCCGGCAGGCGCTCGCAGTCCACGCCGCAGTGCTTCCCCTGGTTGAGGGGCATGAGACGATCTGTGTCGATGGATTCGTTTCTTTCGATGTCTCCCAGTACTTCCCCAGTGAAGTGACACTCAGCATCACCTCCGAGTCACGCTTCGTGCTCGACCTATCCCAGACTAATCGGCGAAGGTCAGGAACTATGACCGCAGGACAAAGACGACGCGCACGCCAGCTCTATGCGAAAAGCTTTCTCGAGCATGGGGGCGTTTCCAGGACATTCAGGGAGATACTCGATTCGCTGGGTATGATACGGCCTCGAAACGCATACGTTCCGCTTGTCATCACCACCGATGAAAAACCAGAATATGTGCGCGTTCTGGATCACCATCCACTGTTCCGCACTCAAGACGAATTTCATCGGGTCATCCACCAGCGGATCAACTCCCAGCTGCCGCGCACCGCAGCCAATCCTCTGTTCGCGTCGAACTATCTGGACAGGGAGATCCGCAAGGACCTGGCCAATCATCACCGCGAGACTGCCTGCTTCTCTCGCAATGTCGCCAATGGACTATGCCGCCTGGCTGCCTATATGGTTCATCATAATTATTTCAAGCGATTCTGCATCAATGCACCAAACTGGGATAAGAGGCTGCATGGCGAGGCGGCGGGGATACCTCGTGCAGTGATCGACAAGGAGCTTTCGGGCTTCTTTTCTGAGCGACGCTTTCTTTCCAGAGTGAAGCTTTTACCGACACTCGAAAGGATTTGGACTAAGGCATCACCGACACCGCTCAAAAGCAATCCTGAGTATGTGCCCCACTATGCGCTTCTATAGTTCTTCTTCCCATTCCTTGTGTGCAGGATTCGTGACACTACTCAGAACTTATAGCCGAACTTCCGGAGCATGGACTTGCGATCGGCCTTGTCGGCGTCGGTTTCGACGCCCTTGGGCGAAAAGCCGTCGACCACGCCCAATATGCCGGCGCCCTGGGCGCTCCGGGCACGGATGATCTGGAGCGGATTGGCGGTGGCGGCGAAGATCCTGCATACCTCTGGGCAGGCCTTTATCCTGTCCAGTACGTTGATAGGATAGGCTCCGGGGCCCAGGATGAGGTAGAAGCTATGACCTGCCCCCACGGCGAGTGCGCAATCCCTGGCGGCGGCTTCAAGGTCCGGATCATTCCCCGCTGTCCTCACCAGGCAGGGGCCCGAGGCCTCGCTGAAAGCCAGCCCATACTTGGCACCCGGCACTGAACCGGCCATGATCTCGGCTATATCCTCCACGGTTTTAATGAAATGGGACTGGCCTACCACAATATTGCAGTCGGCGGGCACCGAAAGTTGCACAAAATCTAGATCCATCGTCCATCCTCCACGTTGGAATATAAACTTCAGTCGTCCAGGGAGACTCCGCCCGGGATACCCACGGGAGCCGCATACATGGCGAACATATCCTCGCCATCCAGGCCCAGGTACTCGTCCAGGGTCTGCTGATCGTAGGCGCCTATCGCGCAGGTGCCCAGGCCCAGGGCTTCGCAGGCCAGGTAAAGGTTCTGGCAGGAGTGGCCCGCATCCAGGGCCACCAACTTGTCGGCGGCCTTTCCGTAGCGCCATTCGCTTCTATACGGCACGGCGGCCCATAGAATTACGCAAGAAGAATTCCTGAGCTGGCCCATCAGCGCCTTGTTAAGGGCATCGGAGTCGTCGCCTTCCCTTTCGAGCACCAGGGAGTGCTCCAGGGGCAGATAGCGGTATAGCCCGGGCTTGAGCCCTTCTATCCTCCTGGCGAAGACATAGACATCCAGGGGGTGGCGGGCGCCTCCCGAGGGTGTGGTGCGAAAGGAATACTTGCCCCTGTTCTCCCGTACGCCCTCGCAGGACCAGAGAAGATAGGAGAGGGTGGCCAGGGAGAGGTTTTCAACCTTGAAGGCACGCCTAGACCTTCTTGTCAGCAATAAACGGTGCAGGACTACCGGCGGTGAGGCCAGAGCAGAATCGGCACCATAGGCCTGATCCACCGGAGGCAGGGCGACCACGCTGTCGTCCGACTCTGGCGGCAATTGCTGGGGCGGTGGGGGCAAGCCCCGGGATTGATCCGATGCGGTTTCCTTTACCAGATCCCAGTTGGACTTGAGAAAATGCCTGCCCTGGAGAAATCGCTCATCCATTGCGCTTTCCTTTGGGCAAGTGGCCTTCCACATAACGAACCGCGTCTGCGATGATGACATTGCAGACCCTGTCGCCCAATCCCTTAGCCTTGACCGCATCCCGATCCTCGGCTTTCCAAAGGTCGGCGCCTTCCAAAAGAAGCCTGCATTGGGAAGATCCGTGAATAGCTTCCATGTCGGCCACAAATTTAGCGACAACCTCGTAGGTTTTCATCTTGGCATCCTGATCTGCCCCTGTTTCACTGGCATAGATCAGGCCCAGGGCGAGCACCCCGCCGGTAATGGCTCCGCAGGTAAGGCCTAATCGGCCTATTCCGCCCCCAAGGCCCCCTGAAAGCCTGTGGGCCAGGCCTTCGTCCAGCCCAAAATCGGCGGCGAAGGGGACGAAGACAGCCTGCGAGCAGGATGAGCCGCCGTGGTGCAGCGCGAGGGCTTTGTCGACTCTGTTCATATTAGGAATCCTCCCGTATCGAGTGGAGCGTTCAAGTGCTTATCTTAGCGAAAACTCCTGGCTGCCGCTACAGCCTTTTCCCAGCCCGTAACCATCATCTGGCGCTGCTCCGCGGCCATGGCTGGCTTGAACTCCCGCTTTCTGCGCCAGTTTTTCTTTATTTCGTCCAGCCCCGACCAGTAGCCGGCAGCCAGGCCGGCCAGGTAGGCCGCGCCCAGGGCCGTAGTCTCGGCAACCTCGGGCAGGACCACCGAGCGGTCGCTTATATCGGCCTGGAACTGCATGAGGAAGGAGTTGGCCGAAGCCCCTCCGTCGGCCTTAATGCCGGAAAGGGCTCTCCCTGAGTCCTTTTCCATGGCCTCCAATAGATCCCTGGATTCGTAGGCAATGGCTTCCAGTGCCGCGCGCACAAAGTGAGCCCTAGTGGTGCCCCTGGTTATACCCACTACGGTGCCACGGACATCGGAATCCCAATAGGGGGCACCCAGGCCTACAAAGGCGGGCACCAGGTAGACCCCGCCGGTATCGGGCACGGAACGGGCGAGTCCTTCGCTCTCGGCCGATTCGGCTAATAGTCCCATTTGGTCCCTGAGCCATTGGATTACTGCCCCGGCGATAAATACCGAGCCTTCCAGCGCGTAGGTGTAGCCCTTGCCCAAATCCCAGGCGACGGTAGTTAGGAGATTGTGCTGGGAGACTACGGGGAAGGGGCCAGTATTCATGAGGGTAAAACAACCGGTGCCGTAGGTGTTTTTAGCCTCTCCGGGACTGAAGCAGGCATGGCCGAACAAGGCGGCCTGCTGGTCGCCGGCGACTCCCGTCACGGGTATGGAATGGCCGAAAAGCTCGCTTCGGGTGCTGCCAAAGGAGCCTGAACTGGGAAGCACTTCGGGCAGGATAGCCTCGGGAATATCCATGAGGGATAAAAGTTCCTTGTCCCAGGAACGGGTATGGATATTGAAAAGAAGGGTGCGGCTGGCATTGGTGGGGTCGGTGGCGTGGCGGCCCGTGAGCCTGTAGATAAGCCAGGAATCGACGGTGCCGA
>CAZHSK010000073.1:0-7345 GCA_964535235.1 uncultured Treponema sp.
TACATGTTGACAAGAAAATTGGCTTAAATTATATTTCAGCATCTTTAGTATTTATTAAGTATGCTGAGGCGAAGGAATGAAGTACAGGGTTGGCGAAAAAATCCGCCAGGTGAGAGAACGCAAAGCGATAACGCTTCGGCAGGTGGCCCTGCAGGCCGGGGTGAGCGAAAGCCTCGTGTCGCAGATAGAGCGGAACAAGGTGTCGCCGGCTATCGATACGCTGCTGTCCATAGCCGATGCCCTGGATATCGATTTGGAGTATCTCTTTTCCGACTACAGGCGAGAGCGGGCGGTGAGGGTGCTGCGAGCTGAGGAACGGCAGGTCCTTTCGCGGCCGGGAGTTCGCTACGAGCGTTTTGCCCAACTCGATTCGCCAGGAGATCCCCAGAAGGGTATAGAGGCGTATCAGATCGATCTGGAACCCGGCGCATCCACGGGCAACGATGAATACGGTCATGAGGGCTTGGAACTGGGTGTGGTGGTGGAAGGGATGGCTGAACTCCAGGTAGGCTCCCTGCGCTATTCGCTGGAGCCGGGGGATTCGGCCAGCTTTTCATCGGATTTCCCCCACAGGCTGATAAATACGGGCAAAGAAAAATTGAGAGTATTTTGGGTAGTAACTCCGCCTAAGCGCACGAGCGGGCCTAAGCCCTGAGCGAGGAGATAGCATGGGACAGACGTTAGCCGAGAAGATATTCGAGACTCATTGTGTGGACAGACCCTTCGAAAATACATGGGTGCTCAAATTGGATACTGTTTTTTGTCACGAGATTACCACGCCCATCGCAATAGCCGATTTGCAGGGCAAGGGTTTGGACAGAGTTTTCGATGCCCGGCGCATCAAGGCGGTAATCGATCACGTGAATCCCGCCAAGGATTCCAAGACGGCGGAGCAGGGCAGGGTTTTAAGGTCCTGGGCGAAGCGGCAGGGGATTGAGGATTTCTTCGATGTGGGACGCAACGGGGTATGTCACAGCCTGTTTCCCGAAAAAGGCTTTGTGCGACCCGGCTATGCGCTGGTGATGGGGGATAGTCATACCTGCACGCACGGAGCCTTTGGGGCATTCGCCGCCGGTGTGGGTACGACCGATCTGGAAATCGCGATTTTAAAGGGTGTCTGCGCATTCGGCAAACCCAAGACGCTCAGAATTGATCTTGAGGGGAAGCTTCCGGAAGGAGTATTTGCCAAGGATGTTATTCTGGCGGTGATAGGCAAGATTGGCGCTGCCGGTGCCACCAATATGGTGATCGAGTTTATAGGACCCGTGGTAGATGCCCTGAGCATGGAAGGGCGCATGACGCTCTGCAACATGGCTGTGGAAGCGGGGGGTACCAGCGGTATCTGCATGCCCGATGCCACTACGGTGGAGTATTTATGGCCATTTGTGGGTCCGGAGGGGGAAGGGCTTTTCGCCTCCAAGAGTGATGCGCTCAAGGAATACTCTCGCTGGAGGAGCGATGATGATGCGGAATATGAAGCTATCCATGTACTGGACTGTTCGAAGCTCGAACCTCTGACAACCAGGGGTTACTCTCCTGACAATATTATTCCGGTACGTGAAATGGCAGGAACCGCGATAGACCAAGTCTACATTGGGTCCTGTACCAATGGCAGGCTGGAGGATCTTCGTATTGCCGCATCGGTGCTGAAAGACAGAAAAGTGCACCCCGATGTTCGGACTATCATCGCGCCGGCCACACAGGCCGTGTACGCCGCGGCACTGAGAGAAGGCCTTTTGGATGTTTTCGCCCAGGCGGGCTGCTGTATAACCAGTCCAGGCTGCGGCGCTTGCTTAGGCATGTCGAACGGAGTGCTCGCTTCTGGTGAAGTTTGCGCTTCCACCACCAACAGAAACTTCAGCGGACGCATGGGCAAGGGCGGCATGATCCATCTGATGAGTCCTGCTAGTGCGGCGGCTACGGCCGTGACCGGGACACTTGCGACGGCGGCTTCGCTGCAGGGGAGGAAGGCATGAAAGCGCTAGGCGGCCCAGTTCTTTTTTTAAACAGGAACGATATCAATACCGATGAAATCATCCCCGCAAGATATTTAAGCGAGGATTCTAAGGCTGTTCTCAAACCTTATCTTTTCGAGGATCTGGAACTTGCGGGCTTTTCACGACATGATGATTTACGGGGCAAGACCGTGGTGCTTTCCCGGGCAAACTTCGGGTGTGGCAGCTCCAGGGAGCATGCGCCCTGGGCTTTGGAAGCCAACGGCATTAGCGTTGTTGTGGCCGAAAGCTTTGCCCGTATTTTCAGGCGCAACATGTACAACTGCGGAATGCTGGCGGCTGAACTGCCTGCTCACGTTATTGCGGAACTTTTCGACCGCTTTTCAGGTCTGAGCACCCAGCTCAAGGTAGACCTGGAATCTATGGTGCTGAGATTTGAATCCAAGGAGACCGGGGCGCTCGAAGCGCCCCTCTCTCTGGGCGGATTCGAGCTCGCCATGCTCAGGTCAGGAGGATGGCTGGATTTCGCCGCGACTCGGTATTGAGATCAGGGTACCGAGCCTCTTAGGCCTTTCCAGTCTCGACTTTGCCCGGACGCTGGGAAATACCACGCGCCGGTTTGTTAAGGTTCAAGGAGATTTTTATGGGCCGTAAAATATTAATATTCGATACCACATTGAGAGACGGGGAACAGGCTCCCCGCTGTAGCATGAATATTGGGGAAAAGGTTGAGGTCGCCCGACAGCTGGAAAGGCTGGGCGTGGATGTCATGGAGGCAGGCTTTCCGGCTGCGAGTCCAGGAGACCTGGCTTCTGTACAGGCCGTCGCCAAGGTCATTAGGCAGAGCACGGTAGCAGCGCTTTGCAGGGCGACCAGAGGCGACATTGAGGCGGGTTGGACGGCGCTGGAAGGTGCCGTGAAACCGAGGATCCATACATTCATCGCTACTTCGCCCATTCATATGGAGCATAAGCTCAAGATGAGTCCTGCGGAGGTTGTGGAACGGGCGGTTTCGGCGGTGCGCTTAGCCAAGAGTTATTGCGATGATGTGGAGTTTTCTGCCGAGGACGCCTCGCGGAGCGATCCGGACTATCTTTGTACAATTTTCTCCGAGGTTATAAAGGCGGGAGCCAGAGTGCTGAACATTCCCGATACGGTGGGCTACGCTTTGCCTGAGGAGTTCGGTCGTCTGGTGGCTTACGTAAAAGCCCATACGCCGGGAATCGAAAAGGCAGTTCTTTCGGTGCACTGCCACAACGATCTGGGCTTGGGTGTGGCCAACAGCCTGGCCGCAGCCTTGGCGGGGGCCGAGCAAATCGAGTGCACGGTGAACGGGATTGGGGAGAGGGCGGGTAATGCATCGTTGGAAGAAATCGTCATGGCCATCCGTACCAGGGGCGAAGCCCTGGATCTGGACTGCGGTATCCAGAGCGCACAGATTTATGCGGCCAGCAGGCTCGTATCCAAGGTGACAGGCGTGAGGGTGCAGCCTAACAAGGCCGTGGTGGGTGAAAATGCCTTTGCCCACGAAGCGGGCATTCACCAGCATGGAGTGCTGGCCAACAGGGCTACTTATGAGATCATGACCCCCGAGTCGGTGGGATTCCCTAGCAACCGCATGGTATTGGGAAAGCACTCGGGCAAGCATGCCTTCGAAGAAAGGCTTAATTCTCTTGGCTTCGTGGTTGAGGATCTGGCTGTGGAGGAGCTTTTCGCCAAATTCAAGGCTTTGGCCGACAAGAAGAAGACAGTGAGCGACAGGGATATAGAGGCTCTCATCGTGGGCGCGGGCTCTACAGTGCCTGCAGCCTATAGTCTGGATCGTTGGGTTATAAATTCAGGTTCCTCATTGAGCTCCACCAGCACTATCAGGCTTAAAACCGCGGGTGGGGAATTCAGGGAAGAAGTAGCCGTAGGCGACGGACCTGTCGACGCTGCCTTCAAGGCGATAAATAGAATTATTGGCAAGGATCTGGATCTGGAATCCTACGAGTTGGGAGCAGTCACCGGCGGGGAGGATGCCCAGGGCGAGGCGACGGTAAAAGTGGGCTACCAGGGTCAGCAGTGGAATGGGCGGGGTCTTTCCACGGACGTACTAGAGGCTTCAATCCTGGCCTACATTTCGGCAATCAATACTATGGAATGGGAGCTCTCCGCGGGCAGGGGGCCCAGGACTGCCATCAATGTCGGCCCTTAAGACGGTAAAGGAAAAACTATGAAGGCAACTATAGCGCTGCTGCCCGGCGACGGCATCGGCCCCGAGGTGACGGCCGAGGCTCGCAAGGTTCTCGATGCCGTCGCCGGGCGCTTCGGCCATGAGTTCGAGTTCAAGCCCTATCTCATCGGCGGATCGGCACTGGATGTCCAGGGCCTCCCTCTGCCCAGAGATACTCTGACGGGTTGTGGCGAGTGCGATGCGGTGCTCTTTGGTGCCGTGGGCGGCCCGCGCTGGGATGCTGTAAGTCCGGACAATCGTCCTGAGCGGGGTCTTTTAAGCCTTCGCAAAGCCTTGGGACTCTACGCAAACCTGCGGCCGGCTGCGCTATTGGAGCCTTTGCTGGAGGCTTGCCCTCTTAAGGATTCGGTACTTAGGGCAAGCTCTCCAAACGGATCGATGAGTTTTGATATTTTGATCGTTCGAGAGCTAACCGGAGGCATCTATTTTGGAACCCGGGGGAGAAAGGATGGCGGCAGATCGGCGTATGACACGGAAACCTATTCCTACAGGGAGATAGAGCGCCTGCTGAGGGTGGCCTTCGCCGCCGCCGCGGGGCGCCGCGGACAGTTGTGTGTTGTGGACAAGGCCAATGTGCTGGAGAGTTCCAGACTCTGGCGCGAGGTAGCGAAAGATTTAGAACCCCAATTCCCAAAGGTTAAACTAGATTTCATGTACGTGGATAATTGCGCCATGCAGCTTTTACGGGCTCCCGGCCAGTTTGACGTGATCGCGACTTCCAATCTTTTTGGCGATATTCTGTCCGATGAAGCTTCGGCGCTCACAGGCTCGATCGGAATGCTGCCTTCGGCCAGCTTGGGCGAGGAGTCCCTCAAAGGGCTAGGTCGGACAGGGCTCTACGAGCCCATCCACGGTTCCGCCCCCGATATCGCGGGAAAAGATAAAGCTAATCCATTGGGGGCTATTCTTTCGGCGGCAATGCTGCTGAGATACTCCCTTGGCTTGGAAGAGGAAGCGAAAGCTTTGGAGAAAGCTGTGTTCTCGGTGCTGCAGGAAGGTTATCGCAGCGCCGATCTATTGACTTCCACGACTCCTGATTCATATCGAGTTGGAACGGAACAAATGGGGAATCTCGTTAAAGAACGTATTTAGCGATTAATAAGTGACTAATCTGGCGTTGGCTGTTCTGACCTCAGGTGTACGCCTTGATCTAATGCCGCGCAACGCAACCTTTTTACTAATAAATCGCCCAACGCGATAACGATAGCTTTTTGAGCCACTTTCAAAAGTCTGTTAACTTTTGAAAGTGGCTTTGTAGTTTCGTCAATTTTTATGCCAAAGGCATGAAAATTGACGAAACGTACGCATCATAAAGGTAGCTTTTGTAAAACTCGTCTGACTTTTGCAAAAGCCTCTTTTTATAAAATTATTTTCTAGTCTCGGCTGTCGGGTGCTGTAGAAAACATCCTACAACGTGTCCTAGATTAAACCATCGGAAAATTCCAGCCTTCTCGCCAATTGAGGCGATACGAATTCGATTTGGAAATCCTCCTTTTAATATTGGTACCCGATAGAACTTTGAATAAGGTGGAATAGCTATACAAGGTTTGGCGTTTGTACTAGTATAGCGCTACCTTAATGTAAAGCGCTCCGGACCGGGCTTAAGGCGGAGCGTGACCGAGGCCGCGGCATCGAGGCCGACCCAGCAAGCCGACCCCCATCGTTCTCGCCCGACTTCCCTCACCCAAGCGAAAGCCCGATCACTGCGATACACTCGCCGGGACGCTTTAAACCTATACGTAGCCTCGCATCGGCAATATCGATGGGTAGCATACGGAGGGAGTGTCGATTCATGCAGGAAGTTGTCGATTCCATAATCGCCGCCGAGCGGGAAGCGCGAAACCGGATTTCGGAAGCCGCAAAGCGGGCCGATGCGGTCAGGGCAAAAGCCGATGCCGATTCCAGCGCCTTGATTTCCCAAGCCAAAGAAAGTGCTGCGGCTGAATTGAGGCGCCGGGTGGACTCGGCGCGGAGCCACGCCGAAGAAGAATATCTCGAAGCCCGCAAGAAAGCCGAACGCAAGGCCGATGCTTTATACGCGTCCATGGAGTCGCTGGTGGCCGAATTGGCTAAGAAGGCGGCTCGCCTTGCGATGAAGACGGAGCTGGAGCGATAAGTCGGCCATGCCCAGCGCGCTTTCGGAATATGGATATATCAGCGCCAAGCTCAAGGCGCGGATCAGCACCTTCCTCTCGGAAGAAATCCTGGAGAGGGCTGCGCAAGCTAAATCCCTCCAGGAAGCCTTTCTGCCATTCCGGGATACATACCTTGAGGTAGCGGAATTTCGGTACGCGGCGACGGGCGATCTCAAGGCGGTGGAGGCCGATCTAGCCTCGCTGGAATTCGACGCTTATTCGTTTTCCATCAGCCAAGTGCCCGAACCGGCTTCATCCTTCATACGGGCAAAGGCCAGGGGAGCCGAGGTCGATCTGGTCAAGGGAGCGCTTCGCCTTTGGTTCGACGCCCATGCCAGAGGCAGAGTGATAGATGACCGGACAGGGTATCTTTACAAGGGCAGGGCTAAGGGATCCATCGATCTGACTAATCTCGTCAATGCGTCGAGGCCAGCCGATGCGGCGGCGGTCCTGGCCGGCTCTCCCTACGCTCCTATCGTTTCCGAACTTCTTCCCCAAGCAATAGCGGCGGGTTCTGTGTTCGAGATGGAATCCAGCCTGGACAGGGAGTATTTCGAAAGCCTCTTCCAAGCCCTGGAGCGGTTGCCGCTCCGGGACAGAACGGTGGCGGAACGTTTTGTGGGAATAGATGTGGATATCCACAACATTACCAATCTCATTCGTCTCCGCTCCTTCAATGGAATAGCCTCGGACAGGACAGGCCGCTACCTCATCGACTTCGGGACGGCGATACCGGCCTCGGCCCTTTCCCGGGCCTATGAATCGGAGAACCTTTCGGGTTTGGCCGCCGCTGTATTGGGAATGCGCGGTAACGCAATGGAGGCAGGTTGGGACAGGAAGGATGGCAAAACTAGGCTTTCGTCTCTCGAGCGCATACTCAGGCGTATGCGGATTGTAGAAGCGAGAAAATGCCTGGCAGGCTATCCCTTTTCCATCGGTATCGTTCTTGCGTATTTGGCCTTGTTGTCGGAACAGCTCCGCGACGTGCGCGCCATATTGAACGCGAAGTATTTTGGGCT
>CAZHSK010000074.1:0-6051 GCA_964535235.1 uncultured Treponema sp.
CCCCCGAGTTGCCCCTGGCTCCTTCCATGGCTGAGCGGGCAGCCTGCCTCAGTATGGCACCGGCTTCTTTGGTGAAGTTGCTGTGAAGCGAGGCGGCAATTGCCCTGGCGGTGCTGGCCATATTGGTGCCCGTATCGCCATCGGGCACAGGGAAAACATTGATAGCGTTGAGTGCTTCGGCATTGGTCACAATAGCGCCAGTGCCGGCGAGAATGGCTCTGCGGAGCCTCGGTCCATCGATGTAGGCAATTTTCATCACAGATGAACAATATTACAATTTCTGTCAAGCAGCAATACTCTCTCCTTGGGATTAGCTCGACTCGGAACTATCGCGCCCTCTTGCCGGATGTAATCGGCTTCTCCTCCCCCTTGAGAATGCGTTGGATATTCTTCCTGTGTGTAAATAGGACGAACAAGGCCAGAAGTAGTGTAAAGCCCAGCAACCAGGCTGATGGGGGACTTCCGGCTGCGCCGAAAGCAACCGCGATAGGTAGCACAATGGCCGCGGTCATCGAACTGGCCGATACGATGCGGGTGAGTCCCAGCACAATAACGAATCCCAGGGCAGAAAAAAGGGCAGCTCCCGGGGCAATTAGGAGAATGGCACCTGCTCCGGTAGCCACTCCCTTGCCTCCCTTGAAGCCGGCGAACACCGGGTACACATGGCCCAGCACGGCAAGAAGGGCTCCGGCAATGCGCAGCAGGGTGCTAAAAGTCTGGCTATCCACTGCCAGCCAAGCCGCGGCGGAGACCCCTAAAACAGGGCACAAAAAGGCTGCCAGCGCTCCCTTCCCCAGGTCCACGATACTCACCCCTATCCCCGCCGCGGCCCCCAACTGCCTGAATCTAGTGGTTGCCCCGCTGGCACCGCTTCCGCCCTTACGGGGATCGGCTCCAAAAAACAATTTCCCCACAATCACTCCCGTGGGAATGGAGCCCAGGAGGTACGCGACGAGAAGCCCAGCAAATAATCCAAATACTTCCATGGGTGGATAATAATGAAAAAGGGACGGCCGTTAAAGGCCGCCCCTGCATCAATCGCCTGCAGCCCGGATAGGCTGCAGAACTCTTTCGATTACTTCTTCAGCACCAGATTGTCGTTAGTGACGGTGCCGATCGCTTGCAGGTGCTTCTGGAAGACTTCGGCGTCCGAGGGGAAGTCGGCCATGTTCTTGCCTATCAGCGTGCGGTAATCGTCGCCGCCGTTGAAGAGGAAGTTGAGGGTCGCAAACACGTATTCCTTGTTCGGATCCACCGGCTTTCCGCCTACCATGATGTTGGATACTCTGTCGCCGGCCGGCTTAGCCACGTCCAGCGTGTAGGTCCAGCCTGCCAGGTGAGGGAATCTTCCGTCCGGAGCGGGGAGCTTGCCGACGCCGTTCTCCAGTACTGCGTCCAGCTCGGAGCCCTTGAGCTTGCCGGTCTGGATATAGTTGCCGAATGGCATGACAGTGTAGACCTGTTTGAGGGTTATGTCGCCCGCGGGAATGGAGTCCCGGATGCCGCCGCCATTCATGAGGGCTATATCGGCGCCGGTGACATAGAGCATGCCGTTGGCGATGAGGGTGCCCAGGTTGGACTGCTGGGTGCGGACTATTTCGCGCTTGCCTTCCAGGGCGATGGTCGTGCTGGCCACCTTCTTGGAGAGGATGGCGTCCTGGGTTTTGGTCAGTTCGGCAAGGCGGGCGGTTATGGCCGCGTCTCCCTTGAGGTTGGGGGAATTAGCCACGGTGATAGTACGGGCGCTCTTGAACTTCACGGCCCTGTTGGTACCCACTACCAGGTCCACAACGCCCAGGCCGGCGCCATAGGATCCGGTGCTGGCGATGAGGACGGGAGTCTGGTTGTCCTTGGACAGGGCTTCTAGAGTGGTGTGACTGTGGCCGTCGATGATCACGTCCAGCTCGGGAATAGCCTGGGCTACCTTGATTGAGGTGGGATCAGAGGACTTGTCGGTGCCGATATGGGAGATCAGCACGAGGACGTCATACTGGCCTGCCAGTTCGTTGGCGATCGTCCTGCCTTCGACGATGGGGTCGGCAAAGGTAACACCAGCCACGAGCTTGGGATCTGCCTTGTACGCAGTTTCGGGGGTGGCTAGGCCAAAGAAGGCCACGCGGACTCCCTGAACCTCCTGAATGACGTAGGGGGTGAAGACGCGTTTGCCGTCCTTGTAGACGTTGGCAGCGAGAATCTTGAACTTCGCTTCCTTGCCCAACTCGAGAAGCCTGTCCATGCCGTAGTTGTAGTCGTGGTTGCCCGTTGTCATGAAGGAGTAGCCTATCTCGTTCATCATGGTGACGACGATGGCCCCCTTGTCGATATTGGCGATGGGAAGGCCATGCAGTGTATCGCCGGCATCGATGAGGATGGTGTTGGGATTCTTGGCTTTCTGCTCCTTAAAGGCCGTAGCGATTCTGGAATATCCCAGCTCGGTTTTACTTTCGACAATGCGGGCATGCATATCGTTGGTATGCATGAACGTAATGCTGACTTCCTGGGCCAGTGGCTCGGGAGCCTTGAACGCGACGG
Source organism: uncultured Treponema sp. (assembly GCA_964535235.1). Classification (GTDB taxonomy): domain Bacteria; phylum Spirochaetota; class Spirochaetia; order Treponematales; family Rectinemataceae; genus UBA2256. Next base: position 2,533 of record CAZHSK010000074.1, read on the forward strand.
GAGCGGTAGTGGTGCAGGCCACCACCAGCAGGGCTAAGATGGCTACTGCCAATCCTGCGAGTCTTTTCTTCATACTACCTCCTTTAGGGATAGGAATTCTTTGGTATGTGTCTGGGAAAGTATATTCCCGTTTCGCAAACTGGACAAGAACTATCTTTATTCCATATCATGGGCCATGCATCATTCGCCCCGCTTGAAGATTTTTTTTTGGCTTTCGTGGCTTGTAGCCTTCGTTTTCCTACCCATTCCTTCGCTCTTTTCCGCTGGCCAGGAGCAAGCGTTTTTAACCGGCACCACAAAAGGTCTTTACCTCGTACGTATAGTAGGCGCCAGTACCGAAATCCAGCCTCTCTGGGAGGGAGGTTCCGTCCGGTCAATAATTCCTGCCCGGGAGGGTTGGTATTTTTTGGGTTCCACTGGAGTACTTTTCAGTCCCGATTTGGGAAAATTCGAAAACCGAGCATCGGGCTTGCCCACCAAAACTCTGACCGTTTTTGAGAATGGGACGTTCAAACAAATCTCTGGTGCGGAAGAAATAAAATCCCTGGCCGTCGATCCTGCCCAAAAAGACAGAATTGCCGTCTGCACCAATACCGAAGTATGGTACAGCGAAAGCGGGGGAAAAACCTGGAAGTCTCTGGGCGCGCCCAGCACCATACCCGGGACCAAAGCCTTGTCTTTTGGACCCTGGCAGAATTCCGGAAGTCCCCACGCCCTCTGGATTTCTCATTCGATAAAGGGGGTGTTTGTAAGGGATCCGAGTAATGGCCCAGGGTGGATAAGCGCCGGGACAGGCCTGCCCAAGGCAGCAGGGGCCAACGGCGAGGAAGTTTCTAGCTTTGCGCTTCTTCAGAACAGCTCGAATCCCCTCGTTTCCCGACTTCAGACTACGCCTATGGGCTCGAATGGGTCGTGGACGCTCTATGCGGGCTTGAGTTTCTTGGGACGCTTATACGAATGGAATCCCCAGGCAAAGAGTTTTGTCGAACGCTGGAACGACCGCCAGGATTTCGGCAGCCTCGAGTCGCTGACTCCCCTGGGTAGCGAAGGCCTCGCGGGTATTGCGGGATCTAAGCCAGTCCGATTTTCTCTTCAAAACGGCAAGGATTCTACCGCCTTCAAAAATCCGGAGATCCAGACAGGGCTTCTGGAATCCATTCTCGAACTGGCACAACGCATGGAGATCCTTATCGGAGAAAAGCCTTCCTGCGTGACTGTTCTTCCCCAGGCTGATCTAGCCATACAGAACCCAAGCAGTCTCCCGATAAGTCTCGGAGAGCTATGGATGCTGTACAAAGGCAATGGCCTTGTCACCCAGGACGCGGCGGAAGCCCGGCGGCGCATGGCTGACGGAAAAATCGGCCTCTATCTGCAAACAGGTTTTGTCACCACAGCCGCGAGCAGGGAAAAATACTTTTCTCTCATCAAGGATAAGGGTCTCAATAGTCTTGTTGTCGATATGAAGGACGATTATGGCCGCCTCCGCTTCGCCCCGCTCTCGCCTTTATTGAAAGAACTGGGAGTTCAGGGCGACAAGCTCGATATAGAAAGCTTCTCAGCCCAGGCTAAAGGCCAAGGCTTGTACCTCATAGCACGAATCGTGGTATTCAAGGACGAAAGCCTTTATAAGACTAGAAATGGAAGCTTCGCTGTGCGCGACTCCTCCTCGGGAGTTCCCTGGAGAGGCATTAAAACCGACGGTCAGCCCATCGGCGAATTCTGGGTCGACCCCTACTCCACCGAAGTTTGGAATTATAACGTGGAAATAGCCAAGGAAGTGCTGTCCCGGGGATTCGATGAGGTGCAGTTCGATTATATCCGCTTTCCCACCGACGGTGAAAATCTCTTGCTAGCCCGTTATCCCCAACAAAAACCGGGAATGAATCCAGACTCGGCCCTGGAATCTTTTTTACGCTTCGCCAGGCAGAGTATCGATGCTCCAATCAGCATAGATATTTACGGGGCGAATGGCTGGTACCGCTCGGGGACAAGGACGGGCCAGGATGTGGAGATGCTCGCCCATTATGCCGATGTAGTCTGCCCCATGCTCTACCCTTCCCACTTTGAGCAGAGCTTTATGGCTCAAGCTCCGGCCGAGCTGCGGCCTTACAGGATATATCGCCTGGGTACCCTGCGGAATCAGGCCATAGCCAGAGGCCACATGCTGGTTAGGCCCTACGTGCAGGCATTTTACTTGGATGTGAGTTATGACCGGCTCTACTACAGCCCCCGCTATGTAGAGTTAGAAATCCAGGGTGTAAGGGAAGGCGCAAATCAAGGCATGACCTTCTGGAACAACTCGGGCAGGTACACAGATCTGCCTGAGTTGCCCAAGCCCTGATTCTAAACTTTTATTTTTTGCCGGAATGAGTTATTGTTTACAGCATGGCACTTTTTCGAAACGGAAACAGTCTGGTTTGGGCCAGGCGACGCGCGCTACGCTGGTCACTTTTCGCTCTCGCGGCCTGCGCGGCGATGAATATCTATCATTATTCGCTCCAAGGAGCCAAGGGATTATACCTTTGGGATAAAACCTGGCTATTCAGGCTGCTCATCCTCATGGGACTGTTTCCCCTTGGACTTTTGGCCATATCCCTGCCTCTGGAAAAACTCAAGTATAAATTCCACTCCAAGATCATGAGAGGCTTTTCTCTCATCGCGTCCTTTCTGGTAAGCCTTGCATCACTAGGCATCCTAGCCTTCCTCATTGCCACACCCAGGATGGGTACAATGCGGCAGTCAGAAATTTCTCTCGTGAATCCATCGATAAGGCTGGAGCTTCCCAAACGGGCAGGAGAGAGCGATGTCGCACTTCTGCGCCTGAGCGTGGGGTCAGACCCCCACTGGGGAACCGAAAAAACCGATGCCAGCGCCCGATCCAATATTCTAGCTAGCGTTGCCGAACACAGACCCGACATCTTTTTTATACTGGGAGATGTTGTTGAAACCGGTTCATCGGTATCCTCTTGGAACGCGGCGCTCGCCGACCTGTCCGCCATCGTGCCAAAGGTGCCTCTGCGCCCCCTCATGGGCAATCACGACGCCTTTTTCGGCGGCCAACATCTCTATAAAAAAGCCTTTTTCCCCGAAGATTTTTCCAGCGACTCCGGTTCGCCCTACTATTATTCTATAGAAACCAGTGCAGCCACTCTTGTGGTCCTCAATCTGCCCTGGGGAACCGAGAACTTCAACAAAACCCAGAGAGACTGGCTGGAATCGGTTCTTTCCATCGCTAACCCGCTCAAGCCTCTCATTGTATTCTCCCACAGTTTCTACTTCGCCTCTGGGTATGATGACCCAAAGCTGGATAAACCCTGGTACGACCACTATCAGAACATTCCTGTAGTAACCCCTCTATTTGAACGCTATGGCGTAGATTTGGTAGTTTCAGGGCACAATCACTACATGGAATACCTGGAGCATAGAGGAGTACGCTATGCAATCGTTGGCGCCATGGGCAGCAAGAGCGACCCCGCACCGACCATTGTCTCTCCCGCCTCCAAGTGGATAGCCGTAGCC
>CAZHSK010000074.1:6061-7279 GCA_964535235.1 uncultured Treponema sp.
TAGCCACCTTCGGACATCTAAATATAGATGTTCTTAAGCATGAGATAGTGCTGGAATTCAAGGATCAACTCGGGAAGACCCTACATGAGGAACGTTTCCGCTATCTGCCTTCAATGGATTCGGGGAACGGTGGCGAAGACCCTCAGGCGTGAAGATGAGAGCATTCCCGAGTTCTGAGCGAACCCAGGAATGTCCAAAACTTCCTAGTACCCCAAGTCCTCGCCCACTAGAATTACGGTGTAGTCCGAAAGCGAGGGCTTTCGCTTAAGAATCTGATACACCCTGCAGATCCTGGTAGGATTTTGGCAATCCATGCACTGCCCGGCTTTTACGCAGGGATTCTCTTTAGCCAAGCGCTTATTGTTCATGGGGGCTGCATAGGCTTCTATGCGTTCCCAGGCTTCGTCCACATCGGTCACCACTTTATTGGCGCCTGCCACTACCACATTCTTCTTAGGCCCGAAGGTGAGCGCCGCCACGCGATTGCCGTTTCCATCGATATTGAGCATTTCACCCTTCATAGTCACGGCGTTGGCGCTGCAGATGAATACATCGCATGTAAGCTGGGCACGGAGAATAGCCAGTTTTTCCTCAGGCCCCAGGCCGGGCTTGTTATGATCCAGAACCTGGGCGCCTACTTTAGTGGCCTTGTCCTGGATTCCCAGGGTTTTAATAGTCATGGAGCCGCCAAATCCCAATTTCATGCCCGGCTTGACGAATTCCATAACCAACTGAGCCGCTTCTTCGGCGGTTTTTACATACACGGCATCGAATCCGTTCTTCACCAAGGCGGCGCAGGCCCTCTCGGCCCTCGTTTCCCTGGACCAAAGCTCGACTTCTGTCATTGCTATCCTCCGACTCTATTCATGGATTGAGCTACTATTCTGTAATGGGATGAAAATTAATGCAAGAAGTATTAACGGGGGTAATCTACTTTACGGGAGACCGGCGTTCAATCACTGGTGGCTAATCAACAGCGTATTGTTTACTGCTCAGCCTTCGCCCCCGGTCCAGCCCATGCAGCGGGAAATCTCTTCGGCTGCCCTGACTACCCGAGAAGCCACCTTTTCCGGCTCCAGCTCCGGCCTGTTTTCCAAAACCCAGGAGGTGCTGATGGCCGATATTACATCGCCGCGATAATCCCGTATCGGAGCGGCAACGCAATTTACCCCTGGTTCGGCCTCTTCGTTGTCCCTCGTCCATCCACGGCCCCGGCAT
>CAZHSK010000075.1:0-7256 GCA_964535235.1 uncultured Treponema sp.
AAAAAAATCACCGCTGTGACAATCAAAGGCGACAAGGAAACCGAGGGCATAGGCTCGGAGGCAATTAAAGAATTGCCGGCCAAAATCGTCGCCGCCAACGGCAAAGTCGACGCAGTGGCCGGAGCCACCTATACTTCCACCGCGATATTTGAAGCACTGGACGAAGCTCTAGGCAAAGCCAAAGGCGCAGCAGTTAAAGCCGCGCCCATAGCCTTTAAACCAGGCACCTACACCGGTACCGGAAAGGGCTATAACGGCAACGTGGTACTCAAGGTCAGCTTTACCGAAAACGCCATCGCCGAAATCAAGGTTGACAAGTCCAAGGAAACCGAACACGTGGGCGATTCGGCGTACCCAATCATTATTAAAGACATCAAGGACTTTACCTCCACTGGCGTGGATACGGTTTCCGGCGCCAGCTTTACCAGCAGGGCCGTGCTCGCCGCGGTGGAAGACGCCGCCAAGCAGGCCGGCTGCGACGTCGCCGCGCTGCGCAAGGGGGCTAAGCCCTTTGTCCTCACCCCCGGCCCGAAAGTCGTTGATACCTACGATGTCGTCATCGTGGGCGCCGGCGGCGCTGGCATGATGGCCGCCGCCCAGGCAGCCCAGGAAGGAGCCACTGTACTGGTTATTGAAAAGGCAGTGGAAATGGGTGGCAACACCCTCGTATCCGGCGGCGCCTACCAGGCGGTTCAGCCCTCCATGGTGTGGGACCCCAAGAACCCTGAAGCCACCACGGGCATCTACGAACCGACAGGCGCTGTAGTACCCAAGTTTAAAAGCGATGTGGGACGAATAGCCACCCTTAAAACAATCTTGGGCTGGAGCGAAAAGCCCTTCGATGGAACTATCAAGGACAAGGCGGCTATCAAGGATGTAGACAGTTACAACCTACCCGAACGGGGAGTCCATGCCGAGTATCTGCCCACACTACGTACGCTGAAGTCGCAAATAAAGGAATATCTCGCCTATGCCGACAAGCACTTCGCCATGGGTCAGAAGGAAACAGATCTGACCGTGTTCAGTACCGTCGAACTTTTCATCTTCCAGACCTATTACGGCGGCCTGCGCCTTGACAGGGACAAGACCAAGTGGATCGTCAACGAATTCGCCCTGGTAGACCAGATGTGCAGAAAGGCCTATGACATCAGACCCTGGCTCGAAGCCCAGGGCGCCAAGATCGACAATGCCCAGCGCACCCTCATCGGCTGCCTCTGGCAGCGCATAAACCCGGTCTTGGGCGGCGTTGTGGATGGCGTGAATTATCCCAGTAAATGGGGCGCCTACTTCAAGGTTCCCGAAAATACCCTGCTCAAGGCCAATCCCAAGAACAAAATCATATACCGCACCACCGTCAAGGAACTGATTACCAAGAATGGCAAGGTTACTGGCGTCAAGGCTGTGCAATTTAACGGCACCGAGGTCGAGATCACCGCGACGAAAGGCGTCATCCTGGCCACCGGCGGATACGGCGCCAACATCAAGATGGTAATTGATACCAACGAATACTGGAAATCTGAATTCCTGACCAAGGATATCAAGACCACCAACCGCAACCTCGCATCAGGCGATGGCATCATAATGGCTCAGAAGGTCGGAGCCGCCCTCAAGGGCATGGGCTGGACTCAGTTGATGCCTTTAGGCTGGGTGGATAACGGCAACCTGGCCGGCGGCACGGGTGAAAATGTCATCTATGTAAGCCCAGCAGGAACAGCCAACGCCGGCAAGCGTTATGTCGATGAAGCCGCCGAGCGCGACGTGCTTAGCCAAGGAGCCTTCGACTACGGCGCCAAGGCCGGAGTTTATATAGAACTGAGCAGCCCCGTGACGATGTCCAGCGCAGGCGGCTTGCCCAGCTCCCTCACCTCGGCTGCCAATGTACCCGGCAGGCGATTTATCGGAACACTGGCCGAAGCGGCGGAAATCCTCAAGATCGACGCCGAAGTACTGAGGAAGACCATCACCGAATACGATGCCTTCATTATCGGCGCCACCAACCAGAAACCAGTGCCCGACAAGACCGCATATCGCGGTACCATAGGCAGCTGCGAGATGGACGCAAAGGGCAACTACAAACCCGAGACCTACAAGATTGAGAGCCTCCAGGTTCGCTGGCTCGCTCCCTCCACCCACCACACCATGGGCGGTCTTTCGGTGGATACCAGCCGTCATGTCCTCAATATCCAGGGCAAGCCCATTCCCGGCCTCTACGCGGCAGGTGAAGTTACCGGCGGATTCTTCGCAGGCAACCGCTTGGGCGGCAACGCGGTGATGGAGATTATCGTCTCCGGCCGCATCGCAGGCAGCTCGGCAGCCAAGGGTCTCTAAGATTAATTAGTTATAGAAAAGAGTTTTAAACGGGGGGCTGTCCAGGTAGAAAAACCTGGACAGCCCCTTTTTATGCCCTTAGGGTAGCAAAAAAATGCTCCAAAATTATCACTCACTTGTTCGGTGTTAAAAAATCAGAAATTTCGATAAAAATTTCTAAAATACGACTTGAAATCCAGAAATACCGGCGCTACACTATTCTTAATTTGGAATCGTATTCCATAATACGGAACACGACTGAATCATAGGAAAAGGGAGGTAGTATGAAAAAGCTAGCTCTGATTCTGCTCATGATCGCGGTCGGCATGTCGGCGTTCGCCCAGGACAAGGTTGTACAACTCAAGTTAGGCCACTACTCAGCGGAAACCCACGCCATGCACCTGGCTTCGGTCATGCTGGCAGAAAACGTTGCAGCACGCAGCAATGGAACAATCAAGATCGAGATCTTCCCCAACAGTAAGCTGGGGAGCTCTCAGGAAATGGTTGAACAGACCATCCTCGGCGCCATAGATTTTGTGCTGCCCACCGAGCCCGCTCTGGCCAAATGGTCCCCCAAGGTTAACCTAATCACGGGACCCTTCGCCTTTAAGGACTACGCCGCGGTGGATAAGTTCTTCGCCGGAGACGATTTTGTGCAGTGGATAAAGCCCGATCTGGACAAGTCAGGGCTGCAGTACATCGCCCGGTGGGAGTATGGTTTCAGAACCTATACCAACTCCAAGCGCCCGATTGCCAAGCCGGAGGATTTTAAAGGCCTCAAGATCCGCACCCCGCCGGATTTCGTGAACCAGGAAACCGTCAAGGCCTTGGGTGGTATCGTACAGACAATAGCCTTTGCCGAACTGCCCATGGCACTCAAGCAAGGCGTTGTAGATGGCCAGGAAAACCCCATTGCCACCATTTATGCAGGCAAAATGTGGGAAACCCAGAAATATCTGTCCATTCTCAACTACACCTATGTGGCCACTCACCTGATCATGAACAAGGCTTCCTTCAACAAGCTTTCGGCTAATCAGAAGCAAATCCTTATCGAAGAGGCGGTCAAGGCCGGACAGTTCATGCAGAAGACCATCAGAGATGGAGAAAAAGCCCAGATCGAAGAGATGAAGAAAAACGGCATGGAGGTCAACAGCCCCGATACCGCGGCGTTCCAGGCTGGCACTACTTCGGTATGGGATACTCTTAAATCCAAGGTAAGCGAAGCCGACTGGAAGGCTTTCCAAACCATGTTGGCAAAATCAAAGTAAAATAGTCGATCCTGCAAGGGGCGGTGGGCGCCCGTCCGGGCGCCCCCCGCCCCTAATCTCAGCCGCGTGGGGTTTCCCCAATCGCGACCGGACAGCGGAGGGAGATAAAAATACCACCATAATGGTATTCCTGGTTTTACTTGTATTTATTATGCTGGATTTGCCCATAGTTGTCGCCATCGGCCTTACGGCCGTCACATTTTTCATAGGACAGGGACAGGGGCAATTCTTGGCTCTGCTGCCACAACGAATGCACGCTGGCACGACTGGTTTTACCCTCCTGGCCGTCCCCTTCTTCATTCTTGCGGGAAACCTGATGAACACAGGCGGAGTGACCAACCGTATCTTCCGTTTCGCCAAGGCCTTCGTTGGACATATCCCCGGCGGACTGGGACACGTGTCCGTGGTAGCCGAAATGCTCTTCTCGGGCATATCGGGCTCGGCCGTGGCCGATGCGGCAGGCCTGGGCCAGGTATCCTACAAGGCGATGACCGATAACGGCTATAAAAAATCAGTGGCGGCAGCCATCGTCGCCGCATCGGCCACTCTTGGCCCGATAATTCCGCCTTCGATTTCCTTCGTCCTCTACGGTGCCCTCACGTCCGTGTCGGTTCCCCGGCTCTTCCTGGCGGGCTTTCTGCCTGGTGCCCTCATGGGTGGCGCAATTATGATCGCCATAGGCGTCATGGCAAAACCCAGGGGCTTTCCGCGTCATCCGCGAGCGAGCTTAAAAGAAATATGGGTCGCTACCAAGGCATCTTTCCTCTCCCTCATGTCCATCGTTATCATATTGGGCGGCATTTTTACAGGCATATTCACGCCTACCGAGGCTGCCGTTATAGCTTGCCTCTACGCACTATTCTTAGGGTTTCTCTACAAGGAGCTCAAGTGCAAAGATCTGCCTGAAGTATTCTGGAATTCCATCAAACAGTCCGTGGCTCTACTTTTTATAATGGCGGCGGCCAACTTCTTCGGCTGGTTTATTATCTATCAGAAAATACCCGATAATATCATCGCCACGTTGAGCGGCATGAGCGCATCAGGCCCAGGCGTCATGGCCATGTTTATCGTCATCATTATTATCCTTGGCCTTTTTCTCGAGGGAAACGCGATTTTCCTGATAACAATTCCGATATTCATTCCCATCGCCGTTCAGTACGGCTTCGATCTTGTGAACTTCGGCGTGGTAATGACCCTGCTTATCATGATCGGCAACCTCACTCCGCCCGTTGGGATGTGCCTCTATGCGGTTTCTAGTTTTACAAAAATCGGAATAGGCGAGCTCTCAAAGGAAGCTTTTCCATATTTAATAGGGATATTCATAGTCACGATTATAATTGCCTATGTTCCGGCCATTTCCACCTGCTTGCCCGATCTTCTCATGGGGGTGGCAAAATGAAAGCCAAGGCAGTATGGGAAAAAATCGATCGCTTTTTCTTAACAATATTTAAATGGCTTTGCGTAAGCCTATTCGTAGTGCTTACCATCATTATCACCGCCAATGTCTTCGTCAGATATGTACCGATAATGTCCTTGCACTGGCTGGATGAAATTGTCGAGCTAGCCTTTGCCTGGATGGTATTCTTCGGTTCCGCGGCAGTCTGGATACTCAAAGGACACTTCAGTGCAGGCGACTGGATAGGGCGACTGTTAAAGAGCCCAAAAGCGAAGGCATTCTACAGGCTTTTAGTAGACATAATCACATTTGTTTTTATTGCAATATTTTTCTGGTATTCCCGCCAGCTCTACAATAGGGCGATAGAAGTAACGGCGGTTTTCGAATTTCCCAAAAAGGTCATATATGCCTGCATGCCGATTTCTTCGGGCATCATGGCTCTATATTCCCTTAGGTTCATCATCGAGGGCCTTGTCAAGATAGCCTCACCCGAATAGAAAAAGATCGAGCTCAGGCCCATTCCGAATCGCCATTATTTTGCCAGAAACATCGCCAGAAGAGGCGCGACGATGAGTACGACGACCATGCGGAATAGATGAAAAATAATGGATATCGGTGTCTCGGCCCCAGCATCCGTCGCGGATAGAGCCATGCCGGATAAGCCGCCCGGAGCAGTGGCATAAATCGCGGTCTTGAGATCAATGTGGAAAACCTTATTGAGAATGAAGGCTAATCCCAGACAGATGACAAGCAGCACGATGATATAACCCATGGCCACTGGAATAACCTCGGGATGTTGCTTGATGGACTGGACGTCTGAGTTGGATACTACGACATAGGCTACGAGTATCTGGGAAATGATGGACAGAAGATTGCCCGATACCACATTGCCTCCGACGAAACCTTTGGCCAGTAGTCCGAAAACCATGCCTCCGACGAGGTATCCCGACGGCAGTTTTATTTTGTTTCCCAGCCAGGCTCCGAAAAGAATAGCGACTATGATGATGAGCCCCTTGTCCCTCACAAACGCCTCCTCATTCGATAAAAAGCCGGACGCGAGATTTTAGATATCTACCCCGAAAACTTGCCGGACGACCAGGCCAACGACAAACGAGAAGGCAGCCACGCCGAGGCTTATCGCCGCCATCTCGGCGAATTTAGCCTTGAAATTCTGATCTTTGGCCACCGCCAAGTAATAATTGAAGCCAGCGATTATGCCGATGGCGATAACCAGCGTTATCGCGAGGCTCACATAGATCCAGCCTCCTGTCTGCGGAAGAACGAGGTATGGCAGCACCAGCAGCACCACGGTCACAAGGTAGGCCACCCCGGTATAAACGGCCGATTTTTTAGCCCGGGGATCCCCATCCGCCTTGGAGGCGAGATAATCGGAAGCCGCCATGGAAAAAGCCGCGGCGATACCTGTTATGATGCCGCTCACCGCGACGATACTGCCCTTCTGCAAGGCGAAGGTAAGGCCCGCCAGGGTGCCGGTGAGTTCCACCAACGCGTCGTTGAGCCCCAAAACGATGGATCCCACATAAGCGAGACGTTCTTCGTCGATCATCGCGATGAGCGCTTCCTCATGGGCTTCTTCTTCTTTACCTATATCCACCGCGCCTGGAACAAGATGGGCTACCATCGCATACCCTTCGCTCGCATCCACCTCGCCCTTCTCCAGAAGCTTGAGCGCAAAAGTCAAACCAAGTATTTTTGCCGCAAGGCTTAGAAAAAAGACCCTACCCCTATAGGGAGGAGTATCAACACCGGAAAGCTTTCTCCAAAACACATAGTGCCCTTTTTCTGCACGGGCCATTGAATCAAGCACCTCGGCGTTCTTTTTATCCTTGGTCCGCTTGGCTAAAATTCCATACAGCCGGGCTCCGGTAAGCTCTTCGCGCTGGAAACGCAGCACATCTTTCAGCAATTTTTCATCAAGACCATTGGTTTTCATAAAGACTCCATTGGGTAATTGAGCCAACTGCAAATATCAGGCGACTTTTGAGACTAGCTAAATTATATATTCATTGTCATTATTCTGCTATAATGAACTATGAATTATTCCCTATGCGTTTATCCCGAGACAGCTCAAAGACTCCTCGACGCAACCGGCGGAGAGGTCGCTCTGGAACTTCAGAGTTTTGGCCTCAAGGGAGTCAAGTCCGCTGAGGCCTGGCGTGAAAGGGCTGATTTTTATACGGAGTTCGCATCCAGCCACAGGGATAGGCGTTTCCATCTTCACGGCCCCTTTCTGGACCTGCCTTGGTGGTCCTTTGATCACATGA
>CAZHSK010000076.1:0-7233 GCA_964535235.1 uncultured Treponema sp.
AAATTGAATTTACAGTGTTGAAATCTCCCATGTCACGGAGAAAAACCGTTGTCTTGGTTACATCATCTACAGTACAACCAGCAGCATGAATCACAGCCTTAATATTTTCCAGCGCTTGTTTGGCCTGAGACTCAATCCCACCTTGAACCAGTTGGCCTGTTGCAGGGTTGATACCGATCTGTCCAGATGCGAACAGAACCCCATTGCTCAGTATCCCCTGAGAGTATGGGCCGATCGCAGAAGGAGCCTTTTCAGTCTTCACTATCTTCTTCATGATGGTTTTTCCTGATCCTCCTTGTTTCACACTCACTCAGCAGCTTAACTGTTCAAAACACCTGAGCCTCTTGCTCTGAGCATATTCCCGATATCAATCACAAACAGGTATAACGCTCAATTCACATAACCTCCTTGTTGCTCCAGCTCTTTATCTCTGCAAGATAATTATATATAGTATATCGTGTTACATTAATTCGCCTTGCTACCTCTTCTATGGCTCCGGTAATGAGGAAGATTCCTCGCTTATTGAGCATTCGAACAAGATCGATTTTGTCGGCTTTCTTCATCTTATCCACTGGAACGCCTATTTTTTTCAGCATCTGGTCGAAAACCCGGTTGAAAAGCTCATCGAGAGAATCTGGAAACACTTCATCTTCGTTATGATTCCCGTTTTCTTCTTGAATGTCGGAGTTGACCCTGCAGAAATCATTGATTTTTTGACCGAGGTTAGCCAGATGTGAAAAATCATAGTTAATGCAGAGAAAACCAATTATCTCCTTTTTCGAATTTCTTAAAAAGATGCTGGTAGATTTGAGCTTTTCTCCGCTTTTTGTTTCAGACTGATAATTCGCGAGGTATGTGGTTTCCTTGAATTGTTCGGATTTAAGAAAGTATAAACCTAGGTCGGTCATAGGACTACCAACCTTTCTGCCTGTAACATGACCGTTTTCTATCATGACGATCGAATGCTCCAACTTGTTTACATCATGGAGCAACACTTCGCAGTTTTCACCGAACATGGCTGCAATTGCTTTTACAAATGGAATATAGGAAAGCAACTCAGGATTAATGTCAGAATATTCGTTATCCAAATCTGTACAACTCCTTATCTTTTATACGTGTAAGTGTAGCATGCGTTTTTCAAGACCGCAAGAATTATTTAAAATATTTGTTGAAGTTTAAAATAATATTGTAAATTTTCTCTTTCCAAGTAATCACATTCTTTCCTAGGCTGCTGTTAAGAAATTATAATAAGCATATATCATTACAGTAATTGTTATTGCTAAGCAAATTGGTTGACCCGGACTCCAGCCCCGGGGTACCCTAATACTATGGAACTACACACTATTGCGCTCGACGGATTCAAGTTCGACCCGATGATCATCAAGAATCGCTGGCTGTTGCTGGCGACAGGGGATTTCAAACCCGGCCAGGCGGCAGAGGCGCTCAAACCAAAGCCCTACAATGCCATGACAATTTCCTGGGCTTCGGTGGGGCAGATTTGGAACAAGCTGTTCTTTCAGGTGGTAGTCAGGCCTTCCCGTTATACCTACGAGCTCTTGGAAAAGAGCGAAGGATTCACGCTGAGCGTACTGCCCGGGACATTGAAACCGGCGCTGAATCTACTAGGATCCAAGTCGGGCAGGGATGGGGACAAGATCGCCGCCGCGGGACTTCACCCTGTTGCTTCGAAGCTGGTTTCGGCCCCCTCTTTCCAGGAAGCTGAGCTTGTAGTGGAGTGCAAAAAGATTTACTGGCAGGACATCGATCCTGGGCACTTTCTCGATTCGAGCATAGAGGAGCACTATCCCAAGAAGGATTACCACCGGGCGTACTTCGGGGAGATCCTGGCAGTTAGGGGTACCGACACTTATAGAGCATGACTGGGCGAAACCAAGCGAGGATTATGGTATGGATGCGCTGCTCAAAAAGATGAATTACAAGCTCGGGCCTATTGTGGTTCTGGGCGCGCCTAAGGAGTTAGAGCCGGTTCTAGCCGCATGGAAGTCTGAAGCCGAGGTTATGCGGGAGCTTCCAGCGGAAGTCTCTGAGAAAAAGGCTTTCTTTATTCTTGTCTTTTCCGCGTCTGAATCCGAGGTTATCGCCAAGATTCCTCCCCTTAAGTCTCTAATAAGCCCGAATACCGTGTTCTGGGTAGCCTTTCCCAAAAAGACATCTCCTAAGTATTCCTCGGATATTAACCGCGACATTCTGTGGAAGCTAATGGAACCGATGGGATTTTCGCCCAACAGAAATGTTGCGATAGATGAGGATTGGTCGGCTCTGCGCTTCGCCCCGAAGAAGAGTTCTTAATTATGGCAGATCTGAGACGGCGCCTTTGTGAATGTCTTTTTTGCGCGATGGTTACATTTCCATGCGCACATTGATCACCGGGGGCGTCAAATCGGGCAAGTCGAGTTTCGCGTTACGGCTGGCCGAAGAATTTCCCCTGCCCAGGTATTTTCTAGCCACCGCCGAGGCCTTTGATGACGAAATGAAGGCGCGCATCGCGAAGCACAAAGAAGAAAGGGCTGAACGATTTACTACAATCGAAGAGCCTCTTGAAATAGCTCAAAATCTTAAAGAAAACATGATTCTCGACTGTATTCCACTCTGGCTCAATAACATGTTTCATTACGGCAGGGAATCGTCGCTTGATGAGGCTATTAATTCATTCATCGCTAAGCTTCCCCAAAATATCATTATTGTCACCAACGAAATAGGCATGGGCTTCATTCCGGCAGACCCCTTGTCCAGGCGTTACGGCGACGCGTTCGGCAGGCTGAACGCTCGCGTCGCGACAGCCTGCGAAAGGGTAATCCTCATGGTAGCGGGTCAGCCTTTAGTGGTCAAAGGCGTATTGAATTTAGCGTTGGGCGATTCTGAAGCACAAATAAATACTAGCCTTTCACGCTTGGGAGCTGAGGCTCAGTGAAACTATGCCTTCCCTCCTGGCAGCAGCCTGGCACATGGCTACACAACTGCTTGGCATTAAAGCCATATTCCTGGGTACAGGGCATAGAGCTTTTATTTTTCACCTGGGATGCTAGAATCAGTGCCGATTTTTCAACCGAAATCGAAGGCATCAAGCGACTGACACGTCGATTTTCTTTCAGCCTCCACTTGCCTGAAATAATTGCGCCTGAGACCGAAGAGCTTATCGCGCTCACCAATTCCTTTGTCCAGCTCTACGTGTTTCACCCCTGGGAAGAAGGGAAAGGCGGTAGTTCGCCGGAAGACTGGGCGAGGCTGGTAGATCGTTTGCGCAGCGCCTATGGAAAAGACAGGTTCGCCATGGAGTACACGGGAGAAATCCCTTCCAAGCGGGCGATGGAACTGCTGCCCGACTCGCAGATCTGCGCCGACACGGGTTGTCTGGTAAGAAATCTATGCCCCCCCGCTGCATGGATACAAGAGCGCTCTCAATCCATTCGGGAAGTACATCTTCATTCGGCCAAGGGCGGAAAAGACCATTTTGCCTTAGGTCCCGAAGATTTTTGGCTGCCTGAGCTTGTGAAATCCGCCGAGACTTCGGACTGGCGCATTGTGTTGGAAACCTTTAGCATCGAGGAGAGTTTGGCTTCGTATAAAACCCTGAAGAAGGCTCTCGCATGAAAAAAGCCTCTGGATTTGCCCGCTTTTTAACCGTGTTCAGCCTATTATCCAGGATTCCCATCAAACGGTCCTTTGAAATTGACTTTAGCCGTTCCGATTTCTGGATTCCCGCAGTATCGCCCCTTGTATCCCTTGCCGCGATAGGAGGCTTTGCCGCTGGAATGGCGTTAACCCGCCACCTGGGACTCGCTGTCATCGCTTCCATCGCGCTGCAGTATATTTTATTTAACCTTTTTCATTTCGACGGGCTCATCGATTCGGCCGACGCCTTACTGCCCGCGGCTACCAAAGAGCGGCGGCTGGAAATTTTAAAAGACCCCAGGATCGGAAGCTACGGTTTTTTCTGTGGCCTTCTAGCCCTGGTTCTTCGCGCAGGCTCTCTAGCCCTACTGGCAGAACAAGGCCTTCTTTTTTCCGCCCTAGCCGGGGGTCTGCTAGCTGCTCCTGTGGCAGGGCGTACCGCGGCAGTCTTGGTAGCATGGAGGCTGAAACCAGCCCGAACCGACGGCCTGGGAGCTCTCATGAAGGGATTTTCGCTGCGGCGCATTATCGAGGGCTCGCTCATCGGCCTTGTGCCCCTTGTCGCGTTTTGCATGTTTACGAAAAGTTGGACGCTTTTAATCACAGCTCTCTCGGCTTTCATTATAGGAACAACTGCAGCCGCATTTTTTGTAAGCCAAGCATACAGGCGCGCGATAGGCGGCTTTACCGGCGACAGCCTGGGGGCCGCGATCGAATGGGGAGAGATAGCGACCTTGCTCGTCCTGGGTATTGTGCTTCGTTTCTACGGAACGATCATCGTCTGATTCCGGCATCGCTATGCCTGGCGCCTCGATCCTTGGTCCCGCTTTTTTATTCAGTCTTTTTCAGCGTTGGCCGCTTTTGTAAGCCCATCTTCATCCAGAATTACAATGCCCCGCAGTCCCCTGCTCATAATGAGTCCCTGATTTTGGAGCAGCGAGAGTTTTCGTGAAAGGGTTTCCTGGGTCATGCCCAGTTGGGAGGCGAAGTCTCCCTTGGTGGTGGGAAGCTCGAACTCGTTCCGCCCCGCGGCGATATCCAGGATGGCCTGGGCAAGGCGGTTCTCGGCAGGGCGCAGGCTTATATCCTCAATGAGGGATTCGGCTTTGGAAAGACGGATGCTAAGTTCTTCCATGACTTTGAGGGCTATGGAAGGATACTTGCCCATGAGAAGCTTGAGCCGCGCGCCGTCGATCATGCACATGGAACAGGGCTCTAAGGCTTCGGCATAGTCGGACAGCGTCTCGTTGCCCAGAATCGAGAGCTCGCCGAAAAACTCCCCCGGACCCAGAACGCGTATCACCTGGGCTTTTCCGCCGCCGCCGATGCGGGAAATCTTAACCCTGCCCTGGTGGATGACGTAGAGCTTACGGCCCTCCTTGCCGGCGAAGTAGATGAGGCTGCCCTTGTCGAAGCGGGCATCGGTGGTGATGGCGGCCACTTCATCGATTTCCGCGGAGCTTAATGCCGAGAATATGGGAACGATGGCCACGCATGATCCGGGTTCTTTATTGCGCGCGCATTGGGAGCAATGACTGGTCACCGTGTTTTACCTCCGCTGTTCCATGGTACTTCGGCCGCCGAATTTCAGCAACCTCACCGCGTTGAGGATGACCAGGAGGACCGAGGCTTCGTGGACGAGCATTCCGAAGGAGAGGTTGACTGTCCTGAGCAGGACTCCCGCCAGCAGGGTACCCGCGACCCCTAGGGCGAAATAGATATTCTGCTTCATCACCCTCACGGTGGCACGGCTCAAGGCTAGCCCATAGGCTAGTCTGGATAGGTCGGCCGAAACGAGGACTACATCGGCTGTTTCCATGGCCACGTCAGATCCTGCGCCGCCCATCGCGATGCCCAGATCGGCGGCGGCCAACGCGGGCGTGTCGTTGACCCCGTCTCCCACCATCGCCACGCTTCCAAAGGTCTTCTTCAGCGAGTCTATGGCCTTCACCTTGTCCTCGGGCAGGAGCTCCGCGCGCACCTCGTCGATGCCTAATTCGCGCGCGATCGCGGCCGCAGCCCTCGGATTGTCGCCGGTGAGCATGGCGATATGGGGTATGCCCAGCTTTCGGAGCGCCGCTATTCCCGCCTTGGCCTCCGGCCTGGGCGTGTCGGCGATGGAAATGTAGCCGAGGGCTGCGGCCGCCGAGGCTATCAGCACGACGGTTCTGCCCTTGCCTTCCTCCTCCCGTACGGCCAGCTCCTGCCCTGCATCCAGCCCGAGCCCCTTTTCCGCCAGCAGGCTTCGCGACCCTATAAAGTAGTTCCTCCCGTCCAGGATAAAGGATACTCCCCTGCCCGGGATCACCTGGCTCTCTTCGGGATGCCGGGTGACGCCGGCAGAGCCCATTTCGGCCTTGGCGACGATAGCCCTGGCCAGGGGATGCTCCGAGTAGGTTTCGCCGATTGCGGCAAGCTTGAGCAACTCGTCTTCTCCCAGGCCGGGTGAGAAGGATCGGACTGACTGGACCTCCGGGGCGCCGATGGTCAAAGTCCCAGTCTTGTCAAAGGCCACAACCTTGACCTTACCAAGCCTCTCCATAATGTCGCCGCCCTTTACCAAAAAGCCGCGCTTGGCTCCGTTGCCTATGCCAGCGACAATGGCCACCGGGGCCGAGATGACCAGGGCTCCTGGGCAGGCGATGACCAGTAGTGTAAGCGCCAACTCGATGTCCCTGGTTATGGTGAAGAGAAGGATCGCGGCGATGACGATGGCTGGGGTGTACCAGCGGGAAAAGGATTCCAGGAATTTCTGGGTTCTGGCCTTCCTGTCCTGGGCTTCCTCCACCATGTGAAGAATCCGGGCGAATGTCGTATCCTCGCCCACCTTCTGGGCTTCGATCAGCAAGTAACCAGACTCCAGGATGGTGCCCGAGAAAACCTTGCCCTCTTTATCCCGATAAACGGGAAGCGGTTCGCCCGTTATTGTCGCCTGGTTCACGTAGCCGGAGCCTTCCACCACCTGGCCGTCGACTCCAATTTTTTCCCCAGGCTTTACCACGACCATATCGCCCACCAGGACATTATCGGGTTCGAGCTCCAGCTCGGCCCCGTTCCGCCTTACCCTGACCGTGGCCGGGGCCAGATCGAGGAGGGCTTTGATGGAGGAACGGGTTTTTTCGATGGTTCTGGATTCGAGATAATCACCTAGGCTGAAAAGATAGGTTACGGCGGCGGCTTCCCAGAATTCCCCTATCGCGATGGCGCCTATCACGGCGATAGTTACCAGGGCGTCTATGCCGACTATCTTGTACCTGAGGGCTCCGAAGGCCTTCTTGAAGACGGGGAATCCGGCCACGACAGTGGTGATAAGCATGGCCGCGACAGCCAGTCGCCCCACCGAAGTGGAGGTGAAACCTGCGTGTTCCAGATTATTCGCTGCCCCTTGCGCCAGCTCCTTCAATACGAAGGAAAGCGCCGCGAAGAGGCTGGAAACCGCCATCGATACTGCCTTGGAGCCCCGTTTCATGTCACTTCTCTCCCAGGACCTGGTATCCCAATTTACCAATCCTGTCCTTGATCTGGTCTGAACCGATCCTGGTTTCGTCAAAACTCACCTTGACCTTGGATGTGGCGAAGGACACCTGGGATTCGGCCACG
>CAZHSK010000077.1:0-7184 GCA_964535235.1 uncultured Treponema sp.
AAGTCTCATGTTCCTGAGCATGAATACGGGAGCTTCGGGGGCCAGGAGTTCTAGGGAGAGGGCATCGGCATAGGCCGATTCAATCTTGTTGATCAGCTCCTGGGATACGGGCGCCTGGATCGTATCCGGTTCGATATAATCCATTGCTTCTCTAAGGGATTCCACGAGGGCTGCCGCTTTTCCCAACCTTCCTTCTTCCCCTGACCACAGGGTAGGATTGAAGCGGGCCAGGAGCTTCCCCAAGGAACGGAGAAAAAAGAAGGCCGAGGAAGTACCTGGATTTCTGAAGAGGAATTCCCTGGCCACGGTAATTTCCTCGGGCAGGCTTCGTGCGCCGAAGAGGATCAGATCGGGGTGAGTCAACCTTCTATGCATGGCGCAGTCGGGGCAGGAGCAGTTCCAGGCAGCGCTCTGTCTGCAGGATATAGCCCTGGCCGTTTCCAGGGCCGTGGTGAGCTTTCCTGTCGCCGGCGGTCCGGAGAATAGAAGGGTGGGGGGAAGGCTCTCCTGACGAATCTCGTTTTCCAATGTCCTGCACAGGGCATCCTGGCCGATAATATTTTCGTACATGGAACTCTAAGGTTTCTTGATGAGGTCCTGGATGCGCAGAGCTTCCTGCTGGCGCTCCAGGGCGGGTTTGAGGCTTTCCTGTATCGTAGGTCCAATGATAGGTAGAATCGTGCTGGCGAAAAGCGAATTGGATAGAAGGGTGTCTACATCCAAAAAGCTCTGCATATCCAGAACTACCAGAACGAGCGATACGACGATGAGCCCTTCGCCGATGCCCAGCACAAGGCCGAGAACCTTGTCGAACACATCCAGATTTGCGGCTTCCAAGCCTTCGTGGATGAGCTTGGCAATGAGCTTCATGATAAGGAAGCCTAGAACAAAGCATACAAGAAATGCCAACAAATAGAGCACCGTGGGAGGCCACTCGGTGATGCCCAGCTTGGGGGCGGCGAAATCTATAAGGCTGTTGGAAAACATCAGGCCGGCTAAAATACCCACGGCATAAGCAGCTACAGAAAGAAGTTCCCTTACAAAGCCTCGGGCGAAGCAGCGCACCGCCAGAAGGACCATTATAGCTACAAAAACCCAGTCCATTATACTCAAAGGCTGCCTCCTTGAACTGCCGCCTGTCGTGCCAGAATAAGGTCTGCAATGTAGTCGGCCGAAAGCACCGAAGATCCATCCGGCCTTCTTACCCTGGAGAGAGCCAAGCTTGCGGTTTCGGCCTTGGCTCTTTTTTCAGGATCTTCCAGGTAAGCCAGCACCGCGGAGAACACCGCTTCGGGCCTGGCCTCATCGCCGACGAAACTCAAGGCCGCTCCGGCATCCCTGGCCATGGCGGCGTTTTCCACTTGATCTCCCCTGGTTCCACTGCCCGCAAGTGGAATGAGAACCATGGGCTTGCCTAGGGCTGCCGACTCCCAGACTGTGCCCGCCCCGGCCCTGCCCAGCACTACAGAGCTCGCCGCAAGAAAATCGCTCATTTCTCCGCCAATGTAAGGAAGGGCGGTGTAATAGTCATCCTTTTTAGGTTCCTTGATTTTATCGAACAACTCTCTGCCAGTCTGGTGAACGATAAAGGCTTTGCCCTGGAGGATTGGTCGCAGAGAGGCCACGAGCTCATTGATCTGACGGGATCCCTGGCTCCCTCCCAGGCATAGGACTATGGGCACTCCATCAGGAACCCCCAGCAAAGCCCTTCCTTTGGCGGATTGGCCCTGGAGCAAGCCGGGTCTGACGGGGTTTCCCACAATCTCAGTCTTGGCCTTCCATGCATCGGAAAATCCCGAGGCTCCCCGGCCCCAGCTTAGAAGGATTTTCTCCGCCCTGGCGGCATTGAGCCTGGTAGCCAGGCCGGGGCTCACATCCGACTCGTGGGTGAAATAGGGTATGCCCAGAGAAAAGGCTGCCCTGCAGGGC
This sequence comes from uncultured Treponema sp., assembly GCA_964535235.1. Classification (GTDB taxonomy): domain Bacteria; phylum Spirochaetota; class Spirochaetia; order Treponematales; family Rectinemataceae; genus UBA2256. The sequence continues at coordinate 1,930 of CAZHSK010000077.1, forward strand.
GGCACGCTCACGTAGCCGCCCTTGGAGAAGAGGAGATTGGGTCTGGTTTCAGAGAGGATTCTGCGGGCTTCCACGTAGCCAGCCAGAACCCTGAAGGCATCCGCCAGATTCTTGAGGGAAAATGATCTTCTCAGCTTGCCTGAAGGTATGGCCCGATACTCGATGCCCTCGGCTTCCACAATCTGCCTGTCCGCATCCTTGGTAGAGCCTATCCAGAGTATCCTGCCGCGGTAGCCCTTGTTACGCAGAGCTTGCACAACCGCCAGGCCTGGATAGATATGCCCTCCTGTGCCTCCGCCCGTAAAGGAGATCAGTGGGCTCGGGTCCTGAGTCTTCTTCATTCCATGAAACCGGCCAGCTTGACCATGGCCTTGAGCACTTCGTCCTCGCTTTTCTCGCCCTGCATGATGGAAAGCACCTTATTGGCTAATACCTTGCCCAGCTGAACCCCTTCCTGGTCGAAGGAATTGATGTTCCAGGCGAAGCCCTGGAACATTATCTTGTTTTCAAAATGCGAAAATAGTGCGCCGAGTTGTGCCGGCCCCAATGTATCTCCCAGAATGAGGGTAGAAGGTCGCGCTCCCCCGAAATATTTATTGGGATTCGGATCTTCCTTGCCCCTGGCAAATGCCACCACCTGGGCCAGCATGTTGGCCACCAGCTTTTGCCTAGAGTTGGTGCCCATGGAGAGGATGTCTTCTGAGAGCTGGTTTTTCCTGAATCCGATAAACTGTAGAGGCACGATATCGCTTCCCTGGTGTAAAAGCTGATAGAAGGAATGCTGGCCATTAGTTCCCGGCTCCCCGAATACCACGGGGCCTGTTTTATATGCCAGCGGTTTTCCATCACGGTTTACTGTCTTGCCGTTGGATTCCATATCCAGTTGCTGGAGGTGGGCCGGAAAGCGGGACAAGGCTTCGGAGTAGGGCAACACCGCCGTACTGGGCATACCCAGGATATTACGCTCGTATAGGCCTATCAAGGCATCCAAAAGACAGGGATTTTTGCTCAGATCGGGCTCCTGGGCTACCTTGTCCATGGCATGGGCTCCGGACAGGAATTCCTCGAAGCAGGCAGGGCCAAAAGCCAGGGCCATAATTACCCCGCCCACGGCGCTGGAAGTGGAATAGCGGCCGCCTATAAAATCGTCGATAAAAAAGCTGGCCAGATACCCGGGATTCTGGGCAAGAGGACTGGTGGTACTGGTCACCGCTACCATGTGACGGGAACTGTCCAGGCCGGCGACTTCCAGCCTGGTCCTTACCAATGTCTCATTGGCCAGGGTTTCCTGGGTTGTGCCGCTCTTGGACACGAGGATGAAGAGGCTTGTCTCCAGATCGAGGGAACCGAGCACCGCGTCAGCGTCATCGGGGTCTACATTTGATATAAACGCGGCTCGCATTTTATGCTTGCCCTCTGCCTTCGCCCAGCGCTCCAGGGCCAGACATGCCGCCCTCGGACCTAGATCGGAGCCGCCTATGCCTATCTGCACCGCGCTGCGGAAGACCTTGCCCGTGGAACCCTTTATCTTGCCTGAGTGTACATCTTCAGCGAACTGGGCTGCTTTTCTACGCTCTCCCTCATAGAAGGACCTGATATCTTTTCCATCCACCAGGATCTGATTTCCCAGAGAGCCTCTGGCGAGATGGTGGAGCACCATTCGTTTTTCGCCGGTATTCATCACCGCACCGGAGAGGAGAGCCCTGTACTTTTCCACGAGCTGCTGCTCTTCTGCCAATTTTCCCAGGGCTTGAAGGATGGGTTTGTCCACTGGAGCCGCGGCATAAGAATACCGGAGCCCTGCGGCCATCTCCACCGAGCACGAGCGTATGCGATCGGGGCTGAGAAGCCTGCCCATGTCGACTTTCGATAGCCTGGCAAGCTCGGAATAGGATACGCACTCGTCGAGGTTTTTATAGTCAATCATATTCATGTTTCCTTACGCTACATGATATGGTCGAAATCGCTACACTTCAAGGGCAAGTATGAGGGCTGCCGGGGGCCAAGCCCAACCTTTTCTTCTTCCTCCACCAGGGTCCCCGGATTATTAAACCCTTATGCAAAGCTTCGTTTAGAAGCGCTGAACGATTTTCCCTTCGCCAAGAAGCGAGAACCCCTGCTGCGGGGCAGCTGGGGGGAGTGCCCAACCACCCCGCCTTCCTGTCGGCCAAGACTTTCCCTGCGGCAGCCTCGCTTAGACCTTGGGGCGCTGCATCACTGACAGCCATGCCCATTCCGGACTCTCCTAGAAGCCTCAAGGATTGAGCCTGAGTGAACCTGAAACGGTTGTGCCTGAAAAAACTCTGCAATTCCTCCATACCCTCGGTAAAATTTCCACCCCTGCCATCGCAGACATCACAGCCCGAACAGGGTGATGAAAGCTCGGCTCCCATCAGGGCGAGCAGGCTGGCACGACGGCAAGCTCCATTTTTACCATATTCCAGGAAGGCCTTTTTCCTCATCTCCCTTGTGTCACCACAGCCTGCCTCGGGACGGCCTGTATCGCCGCAGTCTGCAATGTCGCAGCCTGCCTCGGCTGCAACCATGCCGTCGCGCTTAACGGGGCTTAATTCATTTCCCTTGGAGCCCAATGACCCCGCACTGCTGTCCCAGGGATTCCTAATGAGTACTGCTTCCGCTGGTTTTCCGTCCCTTCCAGCGCGGCCCGCCTCTTGTATATAGGCCTCCACTGAAGGCGGTGGGCTGAAGTGAACCACAGCCCTGATATTTTTCTTATCCACCCCCATCCCATAGGCGCAGGTGCTTACCAGGACTCCGTCATCGCTCTCCATGAACCACCGCTCCACCTCTTCCTTCTCCTCCCTCGAAAGCCCGGCATGGTAGAACCTCACCTTGTCTGTACAGTACTCCCTGAGATACTCGCAAAGGTTTCGCACCCCGGGTCTGGATTGATCGAAAACAATGAGCGGCTTGGGCAGTTCGTTCACCAGGCGCAGAATGCTTTGCCGCGGGGAAAGGCTTTGTTTGACCGAATAATGGATATTGGGCTTGTCCATATCGGCGGTGACCAGAGAATAGGGTTCGGCGCTGAAAAGTCTCGATGCGATGGCCTTTTGGACCTGGGGGCTCGCCGTGGCGGTAAAAGCGCTCACTACCTTGGGCTTCATGGCGAGAATGCGCGCTCCGAGTTCGAGATATGAAGGCCTGAAGGTCTCTCCCCATTCGCTTACGCAATGAGCCTCGTCTATTGCTAAATGGAAGATACCCAGGGCTTCCAGCTTAGTTCGCAGATTCGGAGAGTTGAGGCATTCGGGATTGGTGATGCCTATCTTGATTTTCCCAGACTTGAGTCCTTCCAGGCCCGCTTCTCTCTCCCCCTTGTCCATGCCGCCTCGAAAAAGGGCGCAGGCTATGCCTCGCTTCTCCAGGCTTCTCTTCTGATCGTTCATCAGCGCCAGCAGGGGATAGATCACGAGGGTGGGGCCGGGAGCCAGGATTGCGGGTACCTGGAAACAAAGACTTTTTCCGAAACCTGTGGGAAAGAGGATCATCTGTCGCACGGGCTCCTCTCTTTCAGCGCCATCTAAAACCCCGGCGATGGCCATGCGTTGGAGAGGAAAGAGGTAATCAATGCCGAAACGCTCTTTAGCGAGGAGAGCTATGGGATCCAACAACCGGTCTTCGGTATCGCCTTCATTCACATGTCAATCACGCCGGGGAAGAGGATCTGCGATTCAGACTGGTGGACTACAATCCTATTCTAGGGCAGAGAGCCTCTAGCGGACAGGCTGTTGGATCCGAAAGGCAGAGAGGATTCCGGGCTTTGCAGATATATTTCCCATGCCTGTTGAGGGCGTGGGAAAAGGCGGTATGGCTGCTTTCCTTTAGGTTCTCCCGTATCTTTTTCTCAATCGCATCCGGGGCCCTGGAGTTGTGGAGGCCGAGCCTGTATACCAGTCTGGACACATGCGTATCCACGATAATGCCGGGCACACCGAAACAGGTGGAAATCACCAGGTTAGCCGTTTTGCGTCCTACGCCGGGGAGCTCCAGAAGCTTCTCCATCGTGGATGGAACCTTTCCTCCATGTTCGGTGACTATCTTCTGGGCTGTCATCACAAGGTGCCTCGCCTTCGTGCGAAAAAAGCCCACAGAGTGCACGAGCAGTTCCACTTCTGCCGGTTCGGCTCGGGCCATGGATGCAGGATCGGGATATGCGGCAAAAAGGGTTGGGGTCACGGCATTTACCTGCTCGTCGGTACACTGGGCGCTCAAGATCACGGCGCAGAGGAGTTCGAAGCAGCCGGAAAAGCTCAAGAGGGGCCGTTCATCAGGCCAGAGGGGAAGGAGAATTCGGGCGATTTCGGGAATTCTTGTTCTAGGGTTGATTGGGTTCAAGGTCAGCACATCCTTTCGCGTTGGTATATCATAAGTTCCTCGAATCTTGTTGGTAAAGAGGCCGCTCAGGGTACCCTGGGCGGCCTTGTTGTATATTAAGGTAGCTACAGCAGCGCATAACCAGGAAGATAATCGCGATCCTTTGTAAGCGGTGTCCTTCGTACGCGTTCCCAGGTCAGGATCATCAACTCCGAAAGCTCTGTCAGCGTTCGCCAGGCACGCCACTCCCATAGTTTCTTCGTATACCATCGCGCACCTCCTTCTACCTCCCTTCCTGCATAGTCTACATTAGATCGCGGTCCTTCCCGCGCCCTATGTGGTTTCATCATATTGTGCCAGAGCAGATAGACTGACAGCCGCTCCATCTGCCTATTCACATTCCTGCCAAAGCAGACGGTTTCACGCACATGCTCATGCAGGTCTTTGCGCAGCTCTCTATCTAGGTAGTTCGCCGGGAAGAGCGGATTCTTGGTGGTACGCGCCACCCTGGAGGATACCACCTTATGGCAAATGAAGCCTGTCTGCACAAGAAGTGATAGATGCGGGGAGCGCGCAAGGGCTTGTGGATAGCTTTTGTGCTCATCGGTCCAGAGGGTGATAGGCGAGTGGTTAGTTGCAGCATAGACGCGTAAGAGTTCATGAGCGATACGCGAAAAGGAGTGCTCAATCCCCCCTGGTTCAGCCTTCCATGTAGTTTCCAGCTTCGCTCTCGTCTTCTTCTGCTGGTCTGTCATGCTCCCCTTTCGTCTAATAGTGACATGATCAGCTGCATACACATACTGGGATGAGGCGCCGACTAAGAGGGTGATGTTGTTAGGGAAATACTGAGATCTACAGAAGCTTTCAAAGCCATCGGCGACCAGATCCTCATCCGGATGTAGGCATGCACTAAGGGT